>JAEFBA010000081.1 GCA_016292145.1 Saccharofermentans sp. | reverse complement strand
AGCCACCTTTTTTACCTTTGTCTGTTGGACTTGAATGTGCCTATGATTTACAATTCTTATGTAATGGATATTTCCTTAAGGAGTTAATAGATAATGGCTGAAAGAACACTTTACGGATTTTTGGACGAACTCTCTTCAGGCGCACCGACACCCGGAGGCGGCGGAGCATCAGCAGTTTGCGGCGGCATCGCAGCGGCTTTGGGTTCAATGGTAGGTAACCTTACAAGCGGTAAGAAGAAGTACGCTGAATATCAGGAAGAGATCGAGGCTACTATCTCCAAGTGTGGAGCTCTCGTAAAAGAGTTTGAAGCACTGGGTGAGAAGGATGAGGAGGTTTTCGCGCCCCTCGCAAAAGCATATTCGATCCCTAAGGAACAGGAAGGAAGAGACGAGATCCTGGAAGCTGTTCTTAAGGATGCGAGCACTGCTCCTTATGAGGTTGTCGTTAAGGCTAATGAGACAGCTAAGATCTTGGAGCGCCTTGCAGTTATCGGTTCCAGACTTGCGATAAGCGACGTCGGCGTTGCTGCAGCAGCTTGTGACACGGCTGCCAAGGGCGCTGCCATGAACGTATATATCAACACAAAGTCCATGAAGGACAGAAGCTATGCAGAAGACCTGAATAAGAAGACAGATGCGCTCGTAGATGAGACATCTGAGATCTGCACAAAGGTCTATGCGGAAGTAAAAAAGGTTTTGATCGGCGGGTAATAAGAATGCAGAGATTAGGCGGCAAGGAAGTTGCAGACAAGATCGTAGAAGATCTTAAGATAAAGGTTGAGGAATTGAAGGGCAAGGGAATAAGCCCCAAGCTTGCGATCCTCCGTGTCGGTGCGAGGGAAGATGACCTGGCATACGAGAGAGGCGTACTGAAGCGCTTCGAATCGGCAGGCGTTGAAGTCGAAGTAACTGCAGTAGATGCAGGCATCTCACAGGAAGACCTGGATAAGACTTTTGACGGCATCAATAACGATCCGAAGGTTCACGGGATCCTCGTGTTCAGACCTTTGCCGAAGGGCTTGTCTGATGAGCATATGAGAAGGTCGATAGATTCCGGCAAGGATTCTGATTTCATGGATATCAGAAACATGGAAAATGTCCTCGCAGGCGTTTCGGACGCTGCTGCTCCCTGTACGGCTGAAGCAGTTATGGCATTGATCAAGCACTACGGGATAGAGACAAAGGGCAAGAAGGTTACTGTCGTTGGCAGAAGCCTTGTTATCGGCAAGCCTGCAGCGCTCCTTCTTACTACTGCAAATGCCACTGTTACCGTATGCCATACGAAGACGGTTAATATCGAAGAGGAATGCAGGAAAGCAGATATCATTGTTGCATGCTGCGGCGTTGCGAAAATGATCACTGAAAAGTACGTCAAGCCCGGCCAGACCGTTATCGACGTCGGAATGAATGTCGATGAGCAAGGCAGGCTCTGCGGAGACGTTGATTATGAGAAGGTATCGGAGATAGCGGATGCTGTCACACCTGTACCGGGAGGAGTAGGTTCGATCACGACAGCGATCCTTTTAAAGCACGTTGTCGATAATGCTGGAAGGCAGGTCTGATGAAGCCCTCGAAAGAGACTGACAGGAGCAGGCTGTTAAATGCTCTGAATGTGCGGAATCAGTGCCCCGTTGCGAAAAAGTGCGGGGGATGCTCTTTTGCGGGCAAGACTTATTTCGAGCAGTCCGTCGCGAAGGAAAAGACCGTCAGAAAGCTCATTTCGCCATTCTGCGAAGTGCTCCCGATACATCACAGCGATGAGCCTTTGTACTACAGGAACAAGGTGCATTCCGCTTTTAAGAGGCTCAGGAACGGACGTGTAATCTGCGGCCCTTATGAATCAGGTTCCCACCGTATCGTTGAGACGGATACATGCTTTATCGAGAATAAGAAGGCTACGGCGATAATAAGGGACTGTGCGGCGATCGCAGAACGCCTGAAGATCAGCATCTATAACGAAGTAAACGGTGAGGGTGACCTTAGAAGAGTCCTTGTAAGGACCGCTGATGCGACAGGCGAGATCATGGTCGTCCTGATCATCGGAAGTACTTATTTCAATAAAAAGAAGGCTTTTACCGATGAGCTGTTAAGGCTCCATCCCGAGATAACCACGCTTTTGATCAACATCAACAAGCGCCACGACTCCATGATCCTGGGAAGCAGTGAAGTCAAGAAAATTACCGGCAGCGGCTATATCACGGACACTATCCTTGGAAAGAAATTCAGAGTATCTGCCGATTCCTTCATGCAGTCAAATCACGCACAGGCGGAGATCCTTTATTCGGAGGCGATAAGGCTTGCCGAGTTCAAAGGCGATGAGGTCTGCATAGATACATACTGCGGCACGGGTTCGACGACGCTCTCTTTCGCGGGCTTCGTTGGGACTATCACAGGTGTCGAGATCAATGAATCCGCATATCTTGATGCCTTGAAAAACAGGAAGATCAATAAGGTCACAAACGCTGAATTCGTGCTTGGCGATGCGACGGTCTATATGGAAAAGCTCTCTAAGTCCGATACGAAGATCGACTGCGTCATATTAGATCCCACAAGAGCCGGAACCACTGTGAAGTTCATTAAGGCATGCGGCAAACTGGCTCCTTCGAAGATCGTATATATCTCCTGCTGTCCCGAGACTCTGGCAAGAGATCTCAAGGGCTTTGCAGAGCAGGGTTACAAAGCTCAGATCGCAAAGCCCGTAGATATGTTCCCCTGGACAGATAAGGTAGAGACGATAGTAATTTTGTCCAAACTTTACGACACAGAATAAATTAGGATATGATGAAGGCAATCACGAAAGCCTTTAAAACTAAGGGTGTTACCAAAATGGTGCGCCCAAAAACCAATACGGTGCTTTATAATCCGTACAGATGAAGGCACACTGAAGACACCAAACGGATGCAGGAGGTGCTCTTTATGGATTTTGGCGAAAAGATAAAAGAGTTGAGAGAAGCAAAGGGGATGACCCAGCAGAATCTGGCAGATCTTCTTTTCGTGACAAGACAGACAGTCTCAAGATGGGAAGGCGGATCCCGCTATCCCGATCTCGTCACGGCAAAGAATCTTGCCGACATCCTGGAAACGACCATTGATACCTTGATGGCTGATGACAGGGCAATGCATATTGAACAGCGGTCTAAAGCTTACGGAAGGGTTGCCGGAAAGATCGAGACGATGGTAATCGCACTTTGCGTCGCGATCAGCCTTGGCAATCTGTTCTTTTCGTGTTGGTGGCTCAGGGACTGCGTTGTAGACAAAATGTTCACTGCAGATCATTGGTATTTCCCGTTTCTTTCGATAATAGACGTTCTGTTCAGTGCATTTTTCGCGCTCATGCTGATATCGTCCATGATAAAGACTATACGGAAGGAACTCCCGATCGGGAAGACCGGTATCCTGGGTGTCATTTTCTTTATCTACAGGGGTCTTGCCAATCTCATCCTTGTATTGCTCGGTTTTGAGAGCCGCATTGCAGTAAATCCGGTAACAAAACCGGCCATTTCAGAATACGGGATAATATTCGCCCTTTGTTCAATGGTCTGCGCGGGCCTGAGCTTCCTTCTTGCGTATTTTGTATACAGATTCCTGATATCAGGCAGGATGGTCAGTCTGTTTATGTATATACTGTCCGCAGGAGTCCTTTTGCTGCTTAATTTGAACGGATACCTGGTATTCGCAGGGGCTTATTCTGAAGCATTTGTAATACCCGAGATGATTCTTTTCGCGATGCCGCTTAACGAAGCGCTCTGCGTCTTCTACGGGATAGTCATCGCGATCGGCACGCGTATAAGGTCTATTTCTCAGAAAAAAGAATAACTGAACGGACAAAATCAAGTCGTTTTTGCAATAGGGCCTATTGGCCTTAGGTTAACCCGGCCTTTTTTTCAGGAGGTGACAATATGGAACATACAGAATTTGAGGAATTTAGAAACAAAAAATTACATTCGCTTAAGGTTTGGAAGACCATCATAATCATTCACGGCATCAACCTGTTTTTCCTGGTTTACTTAGCGATCATCAGCATGATCACGAGCGGTTATGGCTTTCTTGGATTTTTCGAAGAATTGTTTGATGAGCTCGTGCATTACCCCGAGATGATCATCAGCTATGTGATCATATCAGCATATCTGAACATTTTTACGATCCCCAGACTGATAGCCTTGTATCGTATTATTGAAGCGGTAATCCTGGGCGAGAGAAAAGTCAAACATGTGCTCTTCTATGTTCTGGGTGTAGTTTTGCAGTTTGTTACCCTATTATTCGGATTGAACTACTTTCTGAGCAGGGCCCATAAGCCCGTTATCTACCTGTATCCCGAGAGCAGGACTGAAGTAGACGTCAAACTCGATCTGGACGGAAAACTGACGGTAACGTATCCCGATTACGACTTAGCTGAAGGCTGGACGGTAACCGCAGATCCTGATGGGACGCTTACTGATAAGAATGGCAGGAAATATTCCTACTTGTATTGGGAAGGCGATATCAATATCAAGCCTGATCTGAGCAAGGGCTTCTGCGTGAAAGGTGAGGACACCGCAAAGTTCCTGGAGACCGCACTCGCAGAACTTGGCCTGAATGACAAGGAGGCTGATGACTTTATCACATACTGGCTTCCTCTGATGATCGGGAACCAGTACAACGTCATCACTTTCCAGACAAAGGCTTACGAGGATGTCGCATCCCTCAGCATCTCGCCAAAGCCGGATACTGTCATCAGGGTCAACATGCTTTGGTATTCAACGGACAGACAAGTCAGTATCAGGCCACAGGATCTGACATCGGTCAATCCTCCCGGGCGAAAAGGCTTTACAGTCGTTGAGTGGGGTGGAGAAGAATATAAGATGGGTCCGCTTTGCATTGAGTCATGGGTATAAGAATATGGGCAAGATCAGTAAATTATTCTCTTTTAAACCTTCAGGACGGTTGAAGAATCCGGCATTGATATATGCCGTGATCCTGGAATCGATCCTTGTAGGAAGCATTCCTTTTGCTTTCCTGTTCCTGAAAAATTTTTCCGAGCTCCGGATGCATAGTATCCCGAACAGCTGGTACGATTATGACTGCGATGAACGATACGTTGTTACCAAGAAGGGTATTAATTTTACCGATTACTACAACAACACTACTAAGCAGTATAGCGACGGTACAAAGTTGCGGGTGCCGCCCGGTTCGAAACTTGAAGTGGCAATTGTAAGCATGGAAAACTATCCCGAAGAGCCTGCCTATATCTCCACCACTTTCTATGAATGTGACAGCGGAGTATATACTTTATGGGGCGGAATTTCGTTGGATTGGATCGAAAACCCGGAAGAGATAATCCAAGACCTTGATGCGTTAAGGGCAAGAGAAGCTGCTCAAAAGAGAGAATACACGATAAGAAGTGTCATTGGTCTTTTGTTGACTGTAATCATAACAGGCACAATAGTGTTTCTGTTATGGAAACTTTTGAAGAAACGTGAAGAATTCCACTATCTTTTCATTGCGCTTTTTGTATTGGCAGCAGCGGTCTTTTGGGTGGCAGGTCTTATGTAAAAGAGCGGGAATGAAAAATCAATAAAAGATCGTCGGAAAAGGTCCATGACCAGGCATTAAATATTGAATAATGAACATGAAAGCCATTGTTCTGGTTCAGGTATGTAAGATTAGATGTTACACTGAATTATCAGTCGTTCCGTCAAACCCTTAAGAGAGCTTCGAAAAGCCTGAAGGAGACTACCCTATGAGACTTGGCACTTCATCACCGCTAAAGCATGATTCGCCCGAAGAATGGGCTGAGAACCATGTAAAGTTAGGATTAAGATGCGTAAACTTTCCTCTTAACTGCAACGATCCCGAAGACAAGATAACCGCTTACCGTGATGCCGCCAAAGCCCACGGACTCCTGATTGCGGAAGTCGGGATCTGGAGAAATGCTTTGGCTTCAGACAGTTCCGAGCGCAGGAAGAACATGGATTACTGCATAGGGCAGTTAAGGCTTGCGGATTTTCTGGGTGCGCGCTGTGCAGTTAATGTGGCAGGAGCTTTCGGACCCAGATGGGACGGTCATTATAAAGAGAATTTCTCCGAAAATGCATGGATAGAAACTGTCCGCATGGTGCAGGAGATAATCGATACGGCAGATGTTAAGAATACGTATTTTACATTAGAGCCCATGCCCTGGATGATCCCGACAGGCCCTAAGGAATACCTTAAGCTTATTGATATGGTGGACAGGGACCGCTTTGCAGTTCATATGGACATCATCAACATGACCAATTCCGCAGACAGGTATTTTAATCCTGAAGAGTTTATAGATGAAGTTGCAGAGCTCCTCGGAGATAAGATCCGGAGCTGCCATATAAAGGACGTTCATCTTAAGGAGGAATATACTTTCCAGCTTGAAGAGTGTGCGCCCGGAAAAGGAGAGTTCCCGCTCCGCTACTATGCTGAGAAGATGAGCTCCATAGATCCTGACATGCCGGTGATCCTGGAGCACCTTAATACTGACGAAGAATACATCGAATATACGGGTTATCTGAAGGAGGTCTTAAATGGAATACTGTAGGGAATCTGACGCGAATACGATTACTCAAAAGTATATGGATTCGATCCTTATCGAAGAGAGGATCATAGATTCTGTAGTGGCTTCGACTGAGACGGAATTCCTGGGAGAGACATTTTCCAGCCCCATAATGATGCCGGCCTTCTCGCACCTTAAGAATTACAACGGAAGGGAGCTGACCGGCCTGGAGGAGTATTCGATCGCCGCAAAGAATGCAAATATCCTGAACTTTTGCGGCATGATGGAGAATGACATGTTCTCTAAGATCGCTGCGACAGGCGCGAAAACAGTCCGCATCGTAAAGCCCTACGACGACAACGGCAAGGTCAGGGACCAGATGCAGTTTGCAGAAGCTGCCGGTGCATTCGGTATCGGAATGGATATCGATCACATTTTCGGTGAGACCGGTGTAGATATCTGCGTTGGAGAGAAGATGGCCGTGCAGACTGCAGATATGCTCCGTTCATACGTTGAATCGACAAAGCTTCCGTTCTTTGTTAAAGGCGTATTGAGCGTCAGGGATGCTCTAATCTGTGCCGATATCGGCGCTAAGGCGATAATCGTAAGCCACCATCACGGCAGGATGCCCTATGCCGTTCCGCCCATGATGATCCTGCCTGAGATCAGGGAAGCTCTGGACGGAAAGGACGTTAAGATAATCGTCGACTGCGGTATCGAGAGCGGTGCCGACGTTTATAAGGCAATTGCACTGGGTGCAGATGCGGCGGCAGTCGGAAGATCGATGCTGCCTTATCTTGAGAAGGACGGAGCTTCCGGTGTTGAAGCTTATCTTACCAAAGTCCGGAACGAATTAAGGTACATCATGAGCAATACGGGCTTTGCCAGGGTATCAGACATAGACGATTCGGCACTGTGGTTTAACTAATATCCCTTTTGCCACGTTTTTTAACAGAAAATGCCACCGGCTGTTAACACCAGTTGGTGGCTTTCCATTTGCGGGCTCCGTAAAATAATGTTAAAAATAAGGGCAAAGGTGGTAGATTTATGAGAAAGTCATACTTGGACAACTTAAGATGGGTAACGGTCGTGCTGGTCGTACTTTATCATGTGTTTTATATGTATAATGCCGAAGGCATAGCAGGAACTCTCGGCAAGATAACGAACCTTAATGTACAGTACTACGACTTATATCAATACATCGTTTATCCGTGGTTCATGTTGCTCCTCTTTATCGTATCGGGAGCAAGCGCAAGATATGCACTGGATAAGCATACCGGCAAGGAATTCATTAAGAGCAGGACGACAAAGCTCTTTGTTCCTGTTACGGTCGGACTTATCGTATTCCAGTTCATTCAGGGATGGATCAACATATCGTTATCTGGTGCCACAGACATGCCTCTTGTAGTACAGGTTATCGCATGCATCTTAAGCGGTATCGGAGTTCTCTGGTATCTGCAGATGCTCTGGATCTTCTCTCTTGTTATCGTTCTTATAAAGAAGATCGATAAGGACCGCTTTTGGAACGTATGCAGAAAGACTCCTTTCTGGGTATTGCTCCTTATCGCCGGACTTGTATATGGCGCAGGACAGATCCTCAATACGCCCGTTATCGTCAGCTACAGATTCGGACTTTATTTCCTCGGATTCCTTTTGGGATATTTCGTATTCTCACACGATGAGGTAATCGAAGTAACGAAGAAATATTTTTGGCTCTTCGCAGCTATCGCAGTTGGTCTTTGCATCGCATTCTGCATCGTTTATTTCGGCCAGAACTTTGCCGATAATCCGGTATACAGATCGCCTCTGTTCCTGCTCTATGCATGGTTCGGTTCGCTTGCCATGATCGGCGGATTTGCGAAGTTCTTCGACTTCGATACGAAGTTCACGAAGTGGATGAGCTCACACAGCTGGGGTCTTTATGTCTTCCACTATCTGGGAATTTCGGCAGTCGCGCTCTACCTTGCAAAGCCCGGCCTGATACCTGCATGGGCAGCATACCTTTTGAGCACTGTTGCGGGATTTGCTCTGGCATACGCACTGTATTTTGTAATCTCGAGAATACCTGTTTACAGGTGGGCAGTATTGGGAATCACTAAAAAGAAGGAGAAGAAAAATGTTCAAGGATAATCTCGTCGAACTAAGAAAGATCCACGAATTGTCGCAGGAGGAACTGGCCGATAAGATCGGTGTCTCAAGGCAGACGCTCTCGAAATACGAGACCGGCGAATCCCTGCCCGACATTGAGAAATGCAAGCTGATTGCAGATGTTTTCGGTGTGTCGATCGACGATCTTCTGAACTACGATTCCAAGAGCAATGATAGCATGGGCCTTGCCGTTCCGCCCAAGGGGAAGCACATCTTCGGTATTGTAAAAGTAGGCGACAAGGGCCAGATCGTTCTTCCCGCAAAGGCCAGAAAGATCTTTGAGATCAACCCAGGTGACAGACTCATCGTGCTTGGAGACGAAGGCCAGGGTCTTGCGATAATCAAGGAGAAGGGTTTGCTGGATCTGTTAAGGAATGCGAAAAACATGCCTCTGAACTAAAAAAGCGTAAGACCTGCACTAAAAAGTGATAAGGAAAAGACCTCTGCATATTATCTGCAGAGGTCTTTGTTTTCGCTGTTATCCGAAATAAAACTTACTGTCCGTAAAGGATCTTGGCGTATTCGGAATCCTTATCGAGGATGATGACTGCCTTGGATCTTGCCAGAGCTTCCATTGAATCCAATCCTCTTAAGTAGTTGTAGAATGCTGCCTTGTCAGGATCGTTGTATGCAGCAGAGAGGATCTTCATGTATTCGGCTTCGCCCTGTGCTCTGATGACAGCAGCTTTTGCTTTGGCGTCAGCAACGTTGATCGAGACCTGCTTATCGGTGTCATTCTTTACTTTCTGAGCTTCTGCGTTACCCTGTGCCGTGTAGCCTGCAGCGATGTTCTCTCTCTCGGAGATCATTCTGCTGTAAACGGCTGCCTTGTTATCGTCAGGGAGGTCAAGAGCCTTGATCTCAGCGATCTCGATCTTGATGCCGTACTGGTCAATGTCAGTATTGGATGTGGTCGTGATCGCATTTGTAAGAGTATTTCCTCTTGCAGCGATGATCTCATCCTGAGTCATTGAGGAGATGGTGTTCTTGGTTGCGTTATATACTGCAGCGCCGATCCTTTCCTCGGCTCTGTTCTGAAGACCACCCAGTGTCTGATAGTACTTTACCGGATCTGTAACTCTCCAGATAACGTAGTTGTCTGCGATCATAGACTTCTTATCAGAAGTGATGACGTCAGATGCCGGAATATCGTAGAGCATCTTTCCTGTGTAGATCGATACCGTATCTTCGATAAAAGGTGCATGGGCATGAAGTCCTGTTTCCGTAACGGTAGCTTTTGCTTTGCCGAGCCTTACTACGATGGCTGCCTCATTGGGATTCACAGTGAATACTGCTGAACCGGCAACAATAACACCGGCGATCAATGCAATAAGTATCAGAACTGATATGGATATTTTCTTTTTCATGATCAATTACCTCCGTTGTTATCAGTGTTAGCAGGTGCTGAAGTAGCAGGATCTGCTTTGGTAAAAGAGTCGAGAGGGTAAACAGTTGAAGTGCTGCCGTCCGTGATGATGACCTTGCAGTTAGGGAGTACGGATTCGATCCTCTCGTAGAATAATCTTCTCTTTGTGACGAAGGGGAACTGCTTGTATTCTTCGTAGATCTTGTTGAATCTTTCGACCTGACCGTTAGCTTCAGCGATCCTTGCAGCCTTGTCAGCCTCAGCGGCCTGAATGATGGAGTCTGCCTCTGCCTGTGAATTAGGAAGCTGGTTGTTCTTGTACTCGAGAGCCTTGTTCATGGCGGTATCGGCGCCCTGCTTTGCATTCTCGACGGACTTGAATGCCGCGATGATCTCAGGCGTAGGAGGTTCTGAATCTTGGATGGTGATGTTGACTACGGTAAGTCCGATATCAGTCCTCTCAAGCTCGCTTAAGATGGCTGCCTTTACATCTGCCTGGATCTGACCCTTGGCTGTAGTCATTGCCTCATCGACCGTATAGTTGGATACTACTGTTCTGATGTTGGCCATCGTGATATTTGAGAGAGTCATTTCCGGACTGCGTGATGCATAAACATATGCAATAGGATCTGAGACTCTGTATTCAAGATAGAAGTCGATGTTTAAGAGGTTGAAGTCAGAAGTGATCATGATGCCGTTGTCGGTATCAGTGATGTTCTGGCCGTTCGCAGTGACCGTATAGCCGATTCCCGTGCCATGAGTTGTCATGTCAACCTTTCTTACTGACTGCCAGGGAGCCTTGAAATAGAAACCCGCAGTATCCACCTTAACGATAGAACCGAACTGGGTGACTATCGCATTGTGCTGCTCGTCAACTGAATAAAAGCATCTGAAAAGACAGATGATAACGAATAAAGCGATGACGGATGCCAGAACAATGCTCTTGATCCTGTTAAACGTCTTTACCGTGGCTTCATTTGGTATTGTCTTAATGTTTGCCATATTTGTTTTTCCTTTCCTTATTGATCCGCGAAAAATTATACTCTAATACTCATACACGGTATATCCGCAATTTACATATATCGGGAGCCTAAGTGACTAATTTGTCACTTAGGAATTCATTTTTAATGCCTTCCCGTCTGTTACTATTTGCTTATCACGAGTATGGAGGACACACATGGAATTATTAAGATGTGAAAATATCAGCAAAGTGTACGGCAGTGGGGATGGTAAGACCGTTGCTTTGCAGGACGTTTCTTTCTCAGTAGAGAAGGGTGAATTCGTATCGATCGTAGGAGCTTCGGGTTCGGGAAAATCCACGCTCCTTCACATCATCGGCGGCGTTGACAAGCCGACATCGGGAAAGGTCTTCATCAACGGAACAGACATTCATTCGCAGAACGAAGATAAGCTTGCGATCTTCAGAAGAAGACACATAGGACTTGTATATCAGTTCTATAATCTCCTTCCTGAGCTTAACGTCGATGAGAACATCGTGCTGACGCACATGTTAGACGGCAGAAAGCCCGACAAGGAAAGACTTGACCAGATCGTCGAGTACTTGGGACTTAGTGACAGAAGAAGCCATCTTCCGAACGAACTGTCAGGCGGACAGCAGCAGAGAGCATCGATCGGAAGAGCGCTCTTCTCAAAGCCTGAGCTTCTTCTCGCAGACGAGCCTACGGGCAACCTCGACAGAAAGAACAGCGCCGAGATCGTAGAGCTCTTAAAAGAATCCAACAGAAAATTCGGACAGACATTGATCCTTATCACGCACGACGAGAACATCGCTCTTCAGGCAGACAGGATCATCTACATGGAAGACGGAAATATCACTAAAGATGACCGTATCAGGGTTACGGATCTCATGGGCCGCGAATAAAAGGATAATAGGAAAAACTTAGGGGAATTAAAATGAGAAACACAAAGATAGTTCATCAGGTGACTTTAAAGCACATGAAGATGAATA
>JAEFBA010000011.1 GCA_016292145.1 Saccharofermentans sp. | reverse complement strand
CTTGTCGAGAGGTACGTTAAAGTCAACGCGGACGATAACTCTCTTGCCGGCTACGTTTAAATCCTCAACGCTTTTCTTGTCATACATTGCCATGGATTTTCACACTCCTGATTCATATTTTGTGTTTTTGGGAAACGCCAAAAAGCGCCTCTTAATTTACTAACGCGAAAATTATACTATCTTCGCGCGATATATTAAAGCAATAAAAAAGGCGAGTTTGGCGAATAATGTACCAAACCCGCTTGATTTTTACCTGAAAACGTTCTAGTGAAAATTATTTCTTTTTTCCGAGGAGCGTTACGATCTCATGGATCTTAAAGACTTTCTGTCCGTCGACATAGAATCTGTAGAGCTCTCCGTCCTTGTCGTAGATCTCGAAATGCTTGCCGTAGGATGCAACGAGTCCTCTCATCGTGTCGATCTCAAAGACCTTGGTCTGGAAAGGCGCTGCAGGGTCCAGCGTCCTGTCCTTGTACTTCTTCATCGGCTTGCCCTTCTTGTATGGGATGCCTTCTTCAGCGGGACAGTCCGTTCCGACGTATGTGATCTCCTTGTCAGTGATCGTGACCCTGCCCTTGCCTGTTTTCGCAAACGTGAATCTGTCGAAGACCTTGAACAGGTCAGCATTCATCTCCATCTTGAAGCCGCCGGCTTCGAGCTGGTCCTTTATAAGGCCCCTCTCCCACTCCGTCCACTTGTGGAGGTCATCGAAAACGACGCACTGCGGATCGACCTTCTCGATAAGGCCCGTGGGAAGATATCTTGCAGCGTTGCCGCAGTTGGAGCACTGGATCATGTCGTGCTTGCCGGAATTCATATACTGCATTGTATACTCGGAACCGCATCTCGGGCACGCATAAGCGATGTTCTGGAGGCCGGCAGCGAGCTTCCTGCTCTTGTACTTTCTCGGATTCTCGCGGATCCAGTCATTCTCGTTATAGTCAACCGCATCAAGGATCTTCTGCTGAAGCTCTTCAATCGATAATTCCTTGACTTCGTCGGAATAGATCTTCTTAACGAACTCGGCGCTGATCCTGCCCTTGCGCATTCCTGACTTTGACCATCTCGGCCACGCGAGGTAAGCGCCGTGGATGTGGGCAATATATACGGAAGCATTTGCTTTCTTGGCAAGTCTTGCGACACCGTCATCAAAGCCTATCGACTTACCGTCGACGTGTCTTGTAGCCTCAGGATATACGATGATGACGCCGTTACGCTTCATGACGCGCATCATGGCCTTAACAGCAGCGGTATCTACAACGAACTGCTTCTTTGGGATTGCACCGCCGAGCTTGAACCAGTGGCCCCATGCAGGTGCCCTGAATACGAACTCACCGGTAACGAAGTTTGCAGGTCTCGCCTTTGTAAGGCGGTTGATGATCATGGGGTCCAGATAGGACTCATGATTGGAGATAACGATAATGGGGCCTTCGTGATTAACGAATTCCATGTCGGGCTTTACCTTGATATGCGTATAAGCGCATACCAAAGGAACGATTATGCGCGAGCCTAAAAATCCAAAATAGAATTTGCTCGGCACACATCCTATATCATAATCGCGCGGCGCCTTAGAGCGGGAAGCCGCATTGCTCACGTTTTCCTGCATTTAACTACTCCGTGTATCTCAAGTTAGAAATGATAGCGTGAGTATTATACAACATTGTTAAGGCGCTTGCAGGCAAGTTTCTTTGATTTGTAAACCTATAATGCTAATCCAACGTGTTTTTATGATTCCATAATGCTTCCGTCAGCAATTTTTACGATTCTTGAGGTCTCTTTGGCCATATCTATATCATGGGTTACCATGATTATGGTCTTCCCTTTTTCGTTGAGTTTATGGAACAGCTCCATAATCTGCTTCTTTGTCTGAGTATCAAGCTGACCTGTCGGCTCATCTGCCAAAAGAATAGGATTGTCATTTACTATCGCTCTTGCAATTGCTACTCTCTGCTTCTGGCCACCGCTGAGTTTGATAACTGGTCTTTGATTAAGGTCAGCGATTCCCGTGAATTCAAGAGCTGACTTTATCTTGTCGTTCATGCCTTTCCGATTGCTCGAAAAATAGAACGGCACGACGAGGTTATCATAAACAGTACGGCTTGGAATCAAGCCAAAGTCCTGCAAAACGATACTTACAGTGCCATTTCGCATTCTGGCAAGTTCCTTTTCATTCATTTGGGTAGTTACACTGCCTTTTACACTGACCGTGCCTTCAGTTGGCTTATCAAGACATCCGATAAGGTGCAGAAGCGTTGATTTTCCGGAACCGGAGACACCGCATACAGAAAGGAATTCCCCTTCTTCCACCGTCAGATTTGCCTTGTTAAGCGCTATGATTTCAGGCGTATCCTTAGTGCTGTATATCTTCGTAACGTCTTTGAGTTCTATTATCCCGCCCATTTCTCGTCCTTTCTGTGCATGAAGTGATAAACCGTCAGTTCTGCCGCCGTGATAACCACGAAAAGTATATACACCGGGAATAGCCCGTTAAACTTATAATGCTGATTCAGAATCTTTGAAAGCAGAAGAAAAAGGATTGATCCTCCTAATAGTGATACAATCACTATCACCAAAAGATGCAACAACTTGCACGCCAAAATATATGTGGGAGTCGCGCCGCAGAGCCTCAATGTCCGGAATTCGTTTCTTCTCTTATTCATCACATAATTAATCAGCGTGATTATGCTCGTTACCGATACCAGAATAAGCAGCGTGAATATCAGTCTTAACGAATTGGCTTTTTCAATATCTTCATTATAGATATTAAGAATTCCTTCTAACCACGCACAGAGCAAAAGCTGCACAGAAAAAACAAGTGACAGCAAAACAACTGATGAAGAATTGATTCCCTTTTGTTCCCATATCGATTTAAGAGTGAGTTTTATCATGTCATTCACTCCTTATTGTCTCAATGGGAGACTGCCTTGAGGCGTAAATATAGAACAATCCTACAAGGAGAAAATAAACTAGAATAATGGCTGTACAGACTATCGCGATTGCTCTTCCTGTGAAAATATATGAGCCATTCGTCATGTCTTTATAAATCGAAGCAAACCGATATATTAGGATACCTGAAACCATTCCTAAAAGCATTGCCGGCAAGGTTGCAAAACAGGAAATACCAACCGCTCTTTTCCAAGTACAGCCTTCTAAAAAGTAGACCACCATATCTCTTTTGAATATAGAAAGCTGAATTATTGTATAAGACACTAATACGGAAATCGTCAATACAGCCATGGCAACAAAAAAGACATTGACCATATCATTCACATCTTTGTTATCGTTGTAACAAAGATCTACATAATGGTTGAAATCGTATGCGGTACCCCTTCCAATTATTTCAGGAATCTCTTTTTTTAACTTCTCTATATCAGAAGAACTTTTGAGAGATATATTTATGTAATCGTAATTTTTCCTAAAATATATAAATGTTCCATCATCTAACATAACCGATTTTGCAAAAGCACATGCATAAGGTAAACCTTCCGTGCATGTAATCATATCTCTGAAGGTATATTCATCTGTAGGGGGCATATATGAGTCTTCATCAAAGAACCCAACAATTATAAAGGTTCCTTCTGATTTAATCCGCTCTCCTTCCGAATCACGACCATAAACCCTACACTTCAGCACATCACCAACATTATACAAACCCCGAAAATTAGAAGTGATTAATAGTTCGTTTGCGTCTTTGGGGACATCACCTTGTATTATTCTCCACGGCAATTCCTGTTCGCTATTTGATAATGGTATTACATCTAAATTAGAACGTGCATTCCCTAGAGAAATGTCATCAATAACAACGGAAGAAGTCCAAAACAAATATTCAGCCTGTTCAACTTCATCAAGCGAATTAATACGCTTAAGAACTTCTTCAGCTCTTTCGTCGGTTACATCAAAAATACCCATTCCATAACCGGGAGTATATAATAATCCCTTATCAAGTCCATAGTAACGGTAGACATCGAGCCTGTGGTTTAAACCTATATAGTGATTAACACAGAAAAGCCCTAACGAACACAAAATACTCGAAAGGAAAAAGAGAAAAACCGTCTTTAAAAAGTTGTCTTTTATGTATTTAAAGTATGGCAGAATCATCAACCGTAAACGTATTTTCTTAATGCCTTATAAGGCTCGTCGCCACCTTTGCCAGCAGAAATAACATATCCATAAGTTGAGAACAAATGGAAATATTTGACTTGTCTCGGATGTTCATCATCGCAAAAATCATAATACTGAACCTTTGCTCCCAAACTTTTTGAACCTTGACACCCTTCAGCTGCAAGCTTTATATCTGTTGCCATGTCCCATGTACCATCACAAGAATATTTAGCATACGTAGAACCGCTCTTAAACCACCCTGTACGATAGTATGTTGCAAAGCATGGTGTAGCTAGAGACAGCAACAAAACAATTGAGATAATCGCAGAAACTAGTTTTTTCATATTAATCCCCTTTCTAAAGAAAACGTTGCCTCACATAAATCTCTCCCCGTAAGAGTGAAGCAACTAAATTAAAACAATTTGATTTTAGTAAAAGATTATTTATTGAACAATCCTTATCCAAGCGAAATAACCAACAAAAAAACTATAAGCGAATTGGCCAATTAAACAAAAGCACTGAAATAATTAAATGGCGGACTCATATAGAATCCGCCACCCTATAAATCACTTAAGTTCAAGCTTTTACTTCAGCTGCATTTTCTCGATGCTGACATCAAGCTCTCCGCCATCCTTGATGACTATGACCTTGCCGTCTTCGGCAGCGCTGCCCTGAGCAAGGATCGCGTCAGGATCAGTTGTCTCCACTGCATCGATGATAGCGAGGTGTCCGGGCTTAACGATGCCGTCGAGCATTGCTTCGGAGAAGCGGTCTTCGACCATGGATGTAATGACTCTTCTAAGAGGTCTTGCACCGTACTGCGGATCGTAACCCTTCTTGGCGAGGAGTTCTTTCGCGCTCTCTGTAAGCTCGATCTCCATACCGAGATCCCTTATCCTCTTGCCTACCTGCTTCATAAGGATGTCGACGATCTTGATGAGGGACTCCTTGCCGAGCATACGGAAGAAGATGATGTCGTCTACACGGTTAACAAACTCAGGCGTAAATGTTTTCTTAAGCTCGTCGATTACGACCTTCTTAGCTTCGTCATAGGACTTGCCGCCGTAGAGGCCCTCTCTGGAGAGTTCGTCCTTATCATTCTCGTCAGCCATCGAGAAACCGATCCTTCTGCCTTCGCTGCCTACGAGCATTCTCGCGCCGATATTGGAAGTCATGATGATGATCGTATTTCTGAAGTCGACCGTTCTGCCGTGACCGTCAGTGAGACGTCCGTCATCCAATACCTGGAGCATCGTGTTGAAGATCTCAGGATGTGCCTTCTCGATCTCATCGAAAAGAACTACTGAATAAGGATGTCTTCTGACTGCCTCTGTGAGCTGGCCGCCCTCATCGTATCCGACATATCCCGGAGGCGCACCGATAAGTCTTGAAACGTCATGCTTCTCCATATATTCGGACATATCGATTCTTACAAGAGCGCTCTCATTGCCGAACATTACTTCAGCTAGAGCCTTCGCGAGCTCAGTCTTTCCGACACCGGTCGTACCTAAGAAGATGAACGTGCCTGAAGGTCTCTTCTCATCCTTAAGACCGAGTCTTCCGCGGCGGATGGCCTTGGCGATCGCATGGACTGCCTCATCCTGGCCGACTACTCTCTTCTCGAGTTCTGCTTCAAGATTCTTGAGCTTATCTGCATCAGATTCAGTGATCTTCGTAGTCGGGATACCGGTCCATTTTGCGAGGACCAGGGCAACATCATCGACAGTGAGTGTGCCCGTGAAGCCGTTCTCATCGGGCTTGACCTTATCCTGAAGGAGCGAGAGCTTTTCTGTAAGCTTCTCTTCTTCCTCTTTGAGGGTCTGGGCAGCTTCGAAATCCTGTGCGTCTACAGCAGTCTTCTTCTTTGCCTTTATCTCTTCGATCTTCTTCTCAAGATCGTTCTTAACCTTGGAATCAGCGTAGTTGATGCGCTTTGCGGCAGCTGCCTCATCAACTAGGTCGATAGCCTTATCGGGAAGGAATCTGTCAGATACATATCTCGCGGAAAGTCTTACGGACTGCTCTAATACATCGTCCGGAATATGGATCTTGTGGTGGTCTTCATACTTGGACCTCAATCCCTTCATGATGGCGATGGCGTCTTCGATAGAAGGCTCTTCGATAAGGACCTTCTGGAATCTTCTCTCGAGAGCGTGGTCCTTCTCGATGAACTTGGAGTATTCATCTAAAGTCGTAGCACCGATGATCTGGAGCTCATTCTTTGTAAGAAGAGGCTTCATGATGTTTGCAGCATCCATGGAGCCGCCGGATGTATCGCCTGCACCGACAAGTGTATGGATCTCGTCAATGAACAGGATTACGTTAGGATCGGCAACCGCCTCATCTAACATGTTCTTGATGCGCTCTTCGAATTCGCCTCTGTACTTGGAGCCGGCAACCATAGAGCCCATCTCCATGCTGTAGACGATCTTGCCCTTGATGACATCAGGAACATTATTCTCGGCGATCTTCAGCGCAAGGCCCTCTGCGATCGCAGTCTTACCTACACCCGGGTCACCTACGAGGCAGGGATTGTTCTTTGTGCGGCGGATAAGGATCTGCATGACTCTGGAGATCTCTTCCTCACGTCCTATTACCGGATCGATCTTGCCCTGCTTCGCGAGCTCTGTCAGGTTCTTGCCGAACTTGTCGAGAGTCTTATGGCCGGATTTGCCGCCAGCCTTGCCGGCCGGTCTTCTTGCGGAAGCCATTGCATCCGAAGGATCCTGGTCGTCATCTGAGCCCTCGCCAAATGCGCGGCCTTCATCCCTTGCCTGCTCTGCCTGTTCATTAAATACATTTATGATCGAAGATCTGATGCCTTCGAGATCACAGCCTGCCGCTTCAAGGCTCGAGAAGATCTCCGGATGGTTGGAGATCTTACGGGACATAATGACGAACAGGATGTGTTCGGGATTAACGGCACCCTTAAAGCCTGTCCTTCTGGACAGTTCTGCCGCATTCGCGAAGATCCTCTTCACGTCAATACGGAGGTTCTGGAAAGCCCTGTCCGCAAGCATCTTAACGGCCGCCTCATCAAGGTCATAACTGCCTTCGACACCCAGACGCTCGATTACTACGGAGAGATCCGGAACGTTCTCTTCGAGGATATCCTTTGCAGGTGTATCCGTTACGCATAATGCCGCGAAAAGTATGGTATCCCTTATAAGTGATGTATGTCTTTCATCTGCCATGATGCTCGCTACTGCGAGCACCTTTGCTGTATCTTCAGTGATCCTCATTTCAATCAACCCCTTTCAAAATCTTTCTGATCCCTTCTGCTCTGAACTTCTGTGAAGCCAGGCTCTGGCTGCTCTTCCTCGAAGGAGCTTCCGGCTCCCAGAGGATATCCATCGTAAGCTTATCGATGGTATTCCAGGATATCCTGATATCACCGGAATCATCGTAATCGTGATAGAGCCTCAGCCACCCTAATGCCTGCAGAGCCTCGCTCCTGGAGATTATGTTGGCATATCTCAATGTGCCGTAAGATCTGCCGTAGATATCGGCAGACTGGTCTTTCTTGTTGGCTGCGATCTCATCCCTTAATGCCCTCTCAGCCTTGATGACATCTGCTATGAGCATCTCGCCGCGCTTCAGCAGTTCATCTTCCGTAACACCCAATGTGTTTACGCTTGCGATGATGTAGACATCCGAATCCGCGATCTCGCCTCTTTCAGCGAACGGATAGATGGACCATTCATACTGGCTGACACGCTGGGAAAGTGCCGCGATGCCGCCTTCGGTCTTCGAGATAGCCGGAAGCGATACCGTATAGAGCACTTTAAGTCCTGTTCCTGCGAGCCTTACGTTGGATGTAAGGAATCCGTAGTTCTCGGTAAATGCGATGTCGAGCTTGCTCTCGAGATCGAGCACTGCCTCCTCGGCTTTCTTGTAAACGCTGATATCGTGTCCTGCTGCCATTGCCTTTACGGTAAGGTGCTCGCCTGCGCCGACTGCGACAGAGAGACTTACGTCATCGTTGTAGTAGAAGGCTTTCCTCTCCGGATTTGCCAGCTGGCTTGCTTCTCTTCCGAGGATCTGAAGTCTTGTAAGTCTTAAGATAGTATTCTTATCAAGATCAGATGCATTGCCTCCCGTATAAACATTCCTGTCGATCGCCTTGTCGATAGTCTCTAAAAGGCTCTGACAGTCCTTATCGTCCAATCTCGGCATAAAGTTATAGCCTTTGATGTTACGTACGATGCATGCTTTGGTGGAGAGTACAACGTCATTATCTTTGCCGTCATTCGTATACCATTCAGACATTGCCTTCACCTTCCTTTCTGCCCTTAAGCTCATCTCTGAGTCTTGAAGCGAGTTTGTATTCCTCAGCATCTGCTGCGACCTTGATGCCCTTTTCGAGATCTTCGTCAGAGAGCATTCCCAGGTCCGCCTTCATGAGCTGATCAAGAGTAAGGCCTTTCCCGCTCTTTGCTGCGGGCTTTGCTTCCTGAGTCTCTTTGACAGGAGCAGCCGGTTCTTTCTCTGTTAATTCGATCTCCTTTGCTTTGGGAGCCGCTTTCTTGATATTCTGCGGGATCTCCATTGTGTCCGCATCGGTGTCAGCCGACTGCGCGGGAAGCCTTCCGGCATATTCGCTGTTGCCCTGCTGCTTGAACATCTCCCTTACGATGTTGTCGTTAAAGGTGTTGTAGCACTCGATGCATCCTACGCGTCCCTCATTCTCGAATTCCCTTAATGTCATTCCGCACTTGGGGCAGGTAAGCGTGCTGTTGCCGAAGTCAAGCTCGCTCATCTGCATCAATGACGAAGCGATCTGGTCTAACGGCGAGAACGGATTGCCCAGAAGGTCAGACGGATCTTTGAGAAATCTGTCATAACCCATGAGCCTCGCACAGTTCTCACAGTACGTGACACCGTTGATCTTTATTATCCTGTTGGTAAGTTCCTTACCGCATCTTTCACATCTCATATACTTTTTTCTCCTTTTGTAATCCCTTTATTCACGTCACCATAAGTCCGAGCAGTGCATGCTTGAAGATGTCAGCTCTTAAGACAGATCTGATATCCGAATCAACCCTTGCAAGAGCCCTGTCGGATACTGCAGCCATGATGGCCGTACCTTCCTTTGAAGTCATGGCACCGACGGTCACCGCATTTGTCAGAAGATTCTTTGCCTGCTGCTGCGAAAGGTCATCGCCCACGCTGTCGATTATTGCCTTAAGATACTCGGCAGGACCGACATGATTGACTCTCGTGATGGTGATCTGTCCGCCGCCGCCTCTTCTGCTCTCGACTATATATCCGCTTCCGCCCGAGAATCTCGTCGAAAGCACATATGTGATCTGGGACGGCACACAATTTGCCTGCTCTGCCAATTGGCTTCTGCAGATCGTCGCTGTACCATCATTCTCGTCGACCATCTCTTTGATCATCTGCTCAATTACATCAACCAGTCTAGCCACAAGCTTGTCCTCCTTCCGCTTTATCAAAGGTCATTTCCACACTTTGCTCTTTTTTGACTTTGACTTTGACTTTCTTTGACTAACAAGATTATGAAACTGTTTGCACCATTTGTCAACAGCGTAATTTCAAACGGAAAATGTTTTTACGATTCTTCTGCCAAAGCTTTTGAAGGCAGATTCTTTTTGACTATTACGATCACCATGGAAATAAGTGACGTAAAGATAAAGATGATAAGAGGCATTACAAATCTTAAGCCTCCCTCAGGCATTCCGAATATCGAATAGGCAACGTCTCTTACGGCGCAGTGCATAAAGAATATAAAAGGCGTGCAGTAAGTTCCGAAATCACACAGGGGCTCCGGCCATTTCCTGTCTGCGTATTTGATCGATAGGCAGAACAGGCCGAACGACATAAAAAGTGTTCCGACATAAAGGACGTGCTCGTGGAAAACAAGTGACTCTGCCACGGTCATGCCGGCTCCTGCAATTATCATGATCCATAACGTTATCTTCGAAAGACGCCCGATCAGATCCGGCTTCTCTCTCAGGAAAATACCGAGAAGGACAAACGGCAGAGCGGTCAGTAACCAGTTGCCGACATGAAACCACCTTATCTCCAGCGTATCTGCCATTACCAGATTTACTATGAGGAGCACAGGGATAAGGAAATATATTTTCTTAAGGAATCCCGTATTATTCAGCACTAACAGAATGAGCAGGACATAAATATATGCGAACAGATACCACATCATGGAGCTTATGAGCTGGCCGTAATTGAAGGCAACCAGATTCAGAAGTGTCTCCCAGCTCATCCACGAAGTAAACCAGTAAAACATATCGCGGCCTCTCAGCACGCAGTTCACCGTATTTACGACAACATAAAGCAATGTGCAGATGACCGACATGCGGACAGTGGCCTTTAGGGACTTCTTTATCCTCTTCTCGCAGATATCCTTGCTGTCACCGGGTGTGAAAAGAAACCATCCGGCAACCATAAAGAAAAACGGAACAGCAAATCTTGTAACCGCCATCGAACCATGAGTGTACGGCTCAGGAAAAGGGACATGACAAAGCACCACCGCGAAGCTGGCGATAATGCGGATCATATCGATCGTCCCGTTCCTTTTGGCTGAATCTGTTTGCTGCATAAAGAAAATATGGCGGCCCCGAAAAAACGGGACCGCCGTTAAAACGTTATCTTTTTATCTGTGATAGAGCTTCTTTGTCTCGTAGATAGGCTCACAAGTAAGGTTGATGCCGAGCTTGTGGAACATATTGAGGTCTACTGAACTCATCATGGTCGTGGAATGAGCGTCGCTGTTAGCGAGATTTCCGATCTGCTGCATTGCGAGCTCTGCTACCGGGTTGGTGGCAGCACTGATCGCAAGAGCGATGAGGACCTCATCCGTATGAAGTCTCGGGTTGTGATTGCCCATGTGATTGACCTTAAGGTCAGAGATAGGCTCGATAACATTAGGTGAGATCAAAGGAATGTCATGTGAGATTCCCGCGAGGACCTTAAGAGCATTAAGGAGCGCAGCAGAAGCAGGTCCGAGGAGCGGTGTGGTCTTGCCTGTGACCATGCGTCCGTCAGGGAGCTCCAATGCAACTGCGGGAGCGCCTGTGGATTCGGAACGTACGGAAGCTGCTCCGATAACGCGGCGGTCTGAAATATTGATTCCGGATTTCTTCATGAGAAACTCGATCTTGGTAACGTCGGAACCGTCTGAGTTGCCGGCACGTGTTGCCATCTTGGCCTCATAATATCTTCTGATGATCTCCTGTCTTGAAGCCTCCTGGCATGCCTCATCGTCGATAATTGCAAAGCCTGCCATGTTGACGCCCATGTCCGTAGGTGACTTGTAAGGGCTCTCGCCGTAGATCTTCTCGAAGATCGCATTGACTACGGGGAAGATCTCAACGTCTCTGTTGTAGTTAACCGTGGTCTTTCCGTAAGCCTCAAGATGGAAAGGATCGATCATGTTGACATCAGCCAGGTCAGCTGTTGCTGCCTCATAAGCAACATTTACGGGGTGCTGCAGAGGGATCGACCAGATAGGGAATGTCTCGAACTTGGCATAACCTGCCTTGATGCCGCGCTTATTCTCATGATAGAGCTGGGAAAGGCAAGTAGCCATCTTTCCCGAACCGGGGCCCGGAGCAGTTACGACAACGAGCTTTCTTGTTGTCTCGATATAATCATTCTTACCGTAACCGTCTTCACTTACGATAAGCGGAATGTCTGAAGGATATCCTGCGATGGGATAATGTCTGTAGGACTTAACGCCAAGGCCTCTGAGCCTTGCTTCGAACTTCTCGGCCAGAGGCTGGCCTGCAAACTGGGTAATAACAACGCTTCCTACAAAGAGTCCGAACTCCGTGAAAGCATCGATCAGGCGGAGCACTTCCTGGTCATAGGTAATGCCCAGGTCTCCTCTTCTCTTATTCTTCTCAATGGCATCAGCGTTGATCGCGATAACGATCTCGGCGTCTTCAGAAAGAGCCTTAAGCATTCTGATCTTGCTGTCAGGTTCAAAACCCGGCAATACTCTTGATGCGTGATAGTCGTCAAACAACTTACCGCCGAACTCCAGATAAAGCTTGCCGCCGAACTTATCGACGCGCTCTCTGATGTGCTGGCTCTGCAGCTCTACATACTTGTCATTGGAAAAACCGATTTTAAACATGAGACCCTCCCACCCTTTTCGAAAAATTATATCGTAAAGATAGGAAATCTTATGTTACAAAATTCGATTATCTTAAAATTTTTAAAGGCTCCATCAGAAGCAGGGCTCTGACCTTGGGAAGTTCTTCCGCAACGAACCTTCTGCTGATGATCTCGCGGTCCTCATCGTTGCCGATAAGCTCGACGAATTCTTCCCTTCCCGATATCTGGTCATAACCGAATCTCTTGCTGCTGTAGTGCATGGGGATAACAACCTTGGGATCGATCAGGTTCGTCATGTCGTGTGCCTTCTTGCAGTCTATCGTATAGAAACCTCCGACAGGGATCATCAGAAGATCGCATCCTCTTATCTGTTCTATCTGCTCATCCGTAAGATCACATCCGATATCGCCCATATGAACGACAGTCTCATCTCCTGACTTAACCTTGGTGATGTTATTCCTGCCGCGCTTAGCACCCTGAACATCGTCATGGAAAGTCTTGATGACCGTTACTTCCGGTGCAGGGCCTGTATAAGGCTCAAAGGGCTTTCCTACCGACTCAAAGTCACTGTGATCCTTATGTGAATGCGAACAGAACACCTCATCGGCGGATGCATTCGCATCAGAAAGGCCGGGGACTGATCCGTGAGAATAAGGGTCGAAGCATACCGTAAGACCGGTATCGAATCTTATAACAAAGCATGCATGTCCTATGTATGTTATCTCCATCGAAAAGCTCCTGAGCTGTATCAGTATTTAACGTTGTCTTCAGGATCGGTATCAGAATCCTTTTTCGCTTCCACAGTCTCAGACTCAACGGTATAAGAAGCATCTTCAAGTATCTTCGAATTAGCCTTGAATTCTTTCTTTGCCTGGGAAGCAAGGAGCGCGTTTGCGATACCGCCGACGGCACCGATCACGAGCGTGATACCGATGATTATCGTAAGTGTCTTGGTAGCACCGTTAAAGAGTGCCACGAAGATGCCCATGCCCAGGGCGATGATGCCGAACAGCAGTGAGAACCACCAGTATTTGGAGCCTGCAGGCCTTAGTGTTCCGACGGAAGCAACGATTATAACGACCGCATAGATCAGGATAATGATTCCGAAGATAAAGTTAAGGAATGTGATGATCGGCAGCGGGTTAACGATGAATATGATACCCGTGACTGCGACAGCGCAGCCGATGATGAAGACGATCCAGTCAAATACGGTCTTTTCCTTGATCCTTAAGAAGTTGATAAGTTCGAATATGCCTATCAGGATAAGAACGCCGCCGACTACTCTTACAAAGCCTGAGGCGATCTCGTCACCTTTTCCTGCCAAAGTACCGATGAAGAAAATAAGTCCCAGAAAGAGCATTACGATATCGAGTGCGATCGTCGCGACGTTATACTCGCTGATCTTATTCTTCTTAGGGGTCTTTGTCTTAGCCATGTGGTTATTCCTCGCTTTCGCCGGTTGTCATTATCATATTCTTACCCGATTTCTTTGCATTTGACAATGCCGATTCTGCCTCTTTCAAAGCACTTTCGAGGTCCATGGTAACATCAAACCAGGCATATCCTCCGCTGATGGTAACGGATTCTTTCGTAAAAGAATATTTCTTTTTGGCAAATTCCTTACGGATCTGATTCAGCACTTCGAAGTTCTCGTCCCTTGTGCCGTTCTCGAAAACGATTACGAATGTATCGCCGCCGTATCTTCCGACGATCGTATCCTCATCGATGGCACTCTGGAGAACCTGGCCCAAAGCACGGAGAACGTCATCGCCCTTGTCGTTGCCGAGCTCGTCATTGATCTTCTTAAAATCGTCAATATCAAGGATCGCAATGCCGCAAGGGTCAAGCTCATTGGTATTCTTCAGTATCTCGCTTGCAGATTCGGTCAGATATTTCTTGCTGTAGACTCCGGTTACCCTGTCAGTCTCAAAGCCGTGCTCGAACTTATTCGCACCGGCAAAATTCCTCTCTCTTATCATGAGGAGCCTCGTATTGAAGAGCTCTAACCTGAACGCCAGGAAGCTTACGCCCAATGCCATTACCTCAGCGATTATGATACAGAGGATGGAATAGCTTCTCTCATCGGGATAATCGTAGATGTGCAGTATTCCGCAGTAAAGAATGAATACTATGCTGAGACCCGCCTGAACAAACAGAATGAATCCGTCATGGAATACCGAGCAGAATATGATCGCGAAAAGCGGGAATACCCAGAGCGGGATAAAGTAGCTGTGGGCAAGTCCGATGACGCCGCACATAATGAGACCTGCAAAAGATACTATCCTGTTCTTCGTGGTATCGGTACTGGTCTCGGATCTGTTTGAGAACCTGGTGATCAGATAAAGAACGCAGTTTACCAGCAAAGGCACCAGTATCCTGAATTCAATATAGGTATTAACCGGCTGCCCGACATTATCCGTAAAGTAGTAGTAGAAGAATATCGCCACTTCAAGCGACACACAGACAATTGCCATTATGAGAATTATCTTCTCAAACTCAAACCTTATGGTTCTTTCCAGATTCCTAAGCGCGGGATCATTGATAGGCTTGCTTTCCATATGCAGTACCTCGTTGAGTTAAGCTGTGCCCCTGTCTTAAGGATTGTTTGTCGTCTCCTGCGATGTTGTGCTTTCGGTATTCTCTTCCTGCTTTGTAGGCACCGGTGATGCTGTCGGTACCGGTGTATCAGTTGCCTTCGGTGCTTCCGACGGTGTCGGAGTAGGAGTATCCGTTACGCTGCCCTGAGGTGTTGGCGTAGGCGTATCCGTACTGCCTGAAGAAGGCGTAGGTGACGGTGTCAGCGTGATATCTCCGCCCGGCGTTGTTGACGGTGCCGAAGACGGTGTTGCCGCAGCCTTTACTTCCCATGTTGCCGTATCCGTAATGGTTCCGCGGAACGGATCCTTGAATGTATAGGTAATGATATATTTGCCGGGCGTCTGCTTTGCCTGGTCGACCGTGACGCTCTGGCCTGCCTCATTCTTGATCGCATAAGACAGGTTGTCGGTCGTGACAACGCCCTGGCATGTCTTTGCCTTTACGCCGTCCATGGGATTTATGCCCTGGCCGGTCTCGGTCGTGATTGATTTATTCGTAATATTGATCTCAGGTGACTTCAGAGTAGTCTTTCCGAGAATCCTGATGTTAAGGTCTACTTCAGTGCCGATTCCGGCAACCTTGCCGTGCCATGAATACTGCCAGTATTCGAAAGCAAAGCTTCTCGGAGGGATAGTATCGCCTGTCTGATAGTAGTTAGACTTGAAGCTCTTACTTGCCGGCCAGTAGCAGCTGTAAGGATATGCATACCAGAGCTTGTACTTGCCAATGATATTGCCCTGATACTTTCCGAGTCTGTTATTGATATCGTCAGAGCAGAGATAAACGGCAGGTGTGTAGCCATTCTTGCTAATCAGGGTGCAGAAAGCATCCAAGACATTGGCGAATGCCTCGCCCTTCAAAGGCTGTGTACGGTAACCGCTGCCTGTCTCCCAGTCCATTACGACAGGAAGGTCGATATTTAATCCCTTGCACATACCGATAGTCAGAGAAGCTTCCTCTACGGCTTCAGCTACAGTAATAGCCTGCGAGAAGAAATATACTCCGACCTTTACGCCTGCCTTTTTGGCATTCTTAACGTTCTGGGCGAACTTCTTATCTTCGTAGCAGGTACCCTTTGTATAACCACGGCCGCCGCATCTGATGAATGCGAACTTGATTCCGTCGTTCCTGACCTTGGTCCAGTTGATATCGCCCTGGAACTCAGAGATATCTATTCCGAGCTCATAATTTACGACTGTAATGGGAGCCATCGTAGGAGTAGGTACATTTGTAGCCGATGCCGTTGACTTAGTAGGCTGGGGCTTCGGTGTGCTTGTAGGCTTGGGGGCATCTGCGATCTTACCCTTGTGCGTAGTCTTTACGTTCTGGGACTGGTCCTGCTTGATGTCCTTCTTCTCGATAACCTTGACCTTACCCTGCTTAACGGCCTTGAGAAGGTCTTCATCAGATAAAGACTTTAAATCTTTTATATCAACTACATTATCTCCTGTAAGAGAGCCGCGCTTGGTCTCTTTTGTCTCTTCGGAAGTCTCATCAGAGGATTCACCGGAAGACTCGGCTGAAGTCTCTTCCGAACTTGAAGATGCTGCAAAAGATATCTGGTCGAGATACTGCTGCGCTGCATTGAGCTCAACATTCTCAGAGCCGAGATCCACGTTCTTGTTGGACATAATGGCGGCCACACATACAGTGCCGACCGTCGCAAAGGCGATCGCAGCAGCGAGGATCAGACTGATCCTTGCCGGTTTCTCTGTTGCCGAGCAAAATCTCGCGAATCTGCCCTGTTTCTCTTTAGCAGCTTTCTTTTGCAAACCGTAACTCCTATGCAAATACGCAAATATTCATGATAATAATGCTTTAGTTATCATGCCAAGTCAAGTTAATACTACCTTACATAAGGGTTACAAAATCAGGCAAAATCCCGTTTTTTATGTGGCAATTGCTCAAAAAGGTCAGGTCGCCTTTGGATATTCATTACAAAGAAGACGGTATGGAGCCTCGTCCTCTTCGATCTCAGGGAACCTTCCTACAGGCGGATTAAAGCGGTTATCTGTATTGTCGTCATTTACCTGGGAGACCTCTCCCAAAAGGACTGCGCCCGTTCCTTTTTCGACCTCAAAATCGTGATACATAAAAGGCTGGATCGATATGCTCTCGCCCGGCGTGAGCCTTATCTGTGTGCCCGCCTTTACCTGATACGTCCTTCCGTCGGTATGGACCGTAACGTCGCTCTCCCTGTCTATCTCTTCGTCCGGGAGGGAATTATATACGCGGATCAGGAGATTTCCGCCGCCCTTGTTGATGATGTCTTCCATCTTGAACCAGTGAAAATGATTCGGCGAATACTGTCCTTCTTCAATGAAAAGGAGCTTCTCGGCATAGGGCTTCGGATATTTATCCTTTGCATTGAGATTGCCGTTGCGGAGCGTGATAAGAGAGAATCCGACCTTGCTGAAATCGCCGAGGCCGTAGTCGGTGATATCCCAGCCGAGCATATTGTCCCTGATCTCGTCATACTCGTGGCCTTTTGTCTTCCACTCTTCGGGAGTGAAATTGCAAAAAGGCGGCAGGCTGATCTTAAGATCGTTCATGACGCTTTCCATGCGCTTTAAGGCTTTATTTATCTCGGATCTTTTCATGTTATTCACCTCTCTTGTTGCTTATTGCTCTGAACAGGCAGGCAACGGCAAAAGCCGTCAGCGGAATTCCCGTAAAGATGGCGATCCCCACAGGCCATCCCCAGTTAAGGAACCCGTAGAAATCATTTGTATCAGGCCACGGACCTCCGATACCGTTTATCAGGATATTAAGAAGATATCCTATTCCGTAAAGAAGCGTCGGTATGGCCGCGAAAACAGTAAACTTAAATGGTATCTTTTTCCTTCTTATAAATATGAATTCGATCATGGCAGTTACGGGCAAGAGCAGATGGAAGAACAGATTGCCCCTCTTATAGAACTGCAAAAATCCGTAGAGAGGTCCGAACATAAATGCAACAACGGCAAATGTTATGGCTACGCCGACAACTGCCGCGAGCTTAAGTACGCGTATCTTTTCCGTATCCTTTTTAAGGATCTTAAAGACTAAAAAGACCGATGCAACGATGCCGCAGAAAACATTAGTGAGAACAGTATAGAACTTGAAGTTCTCAATGCCTGAAGACTGCAGTGCGCCTTCTTCAGCTTCGGATGTAAGCATGAGAATGATTCCTATTACTGTAAAGATAACGATAATAAGATTCAAAATGATCTCAAATGTCTTGTGTTCTTTTCTGTTCATACTTCAATTATAGTATGGTCAGAAACAATGTATATAAAACTCATGTCTTATTTAAATGGTTCCGGTTCTTCTTCCTTATGATAGAGACCGAAGAAATTGGCAGAGCAGAATACCATAGCAGTCGTATCACCGAATTCGGCCTGCCTTGAGGTGAGTTTGTCCAGATAGGCATTGTCCTCATCTTTGGTCCTTCCGGATTCGTGATAGAGCATGTCTATCGCCTGTTCCAATGTATCCGTTCTGCCTGAACGGTTGATGATCATTAACTTCTCAAGGATCCTGGGGTCAGTATATTTTGCGTCGATTATCATCGGGCCGTAGTCATTGACGGCATTGGTCAGCTGCTTGGCAAGCTCGACTGCCCTGCCCTGGAACTTCTTGATATTCCTGCGGTTTTCTTTAAGGCTCTTGCGGAATTCAATGACACAAAAGACTCCAAGCGCGACGTACATCAGCATCCAGATAATAAGCATGTTATAAAGTTTGAACGACTTTAAGCAGATCATTACTATAAAAAAGGCGCTGATCGCAATGGTTATAATGCCGTATATCGGAATGGCGGCCGGGACATAACCTCTCTTATCGAAGAAATCAAGCTTCTGGTTGCAGTATTCATACTCATTGAACTGGGGTTCCATGGGAGTAAAGTGCTTAAGCATCTTCTTAAACTCTTTATTGAGCTCGTATCTGGTCATATCCGGAAGATCATCGAGAACGGAAGCGTCATCTAAATTCTTAAATTCGAGCGAAGCACCGCACCGCTTGCATGTTTTCCTTCCTTCATTGCGGAATCCGCATTCCCTGCAAGTAATCATGAAGTCCCCTCCTCATGCATTGCTTTATTATCACCCCGATAAGAGGCCGATTATGCCGTCTTATCCTTTCCTGCTTTGAGTTTAGCATATCAGGAAGCGGATTGGCGACTTGATAATATTCTCAATTTAAAAATCCCCGCTTAGGCATTGCGCCAAGCGGGGATCATCAGTCATTATTTTCGAGCTTTACAAAAGCCTTTATCAGCCCTTCTCGAGTGCGAGAGTAATTGTTGTTCTGTCGCAGACTTCTGAGGGTCCGAAGTACTGGATAGCACCGGGGAATGTGAATGCTGTCTCAACAGCCCATCTCTCACGGTTAGCTTCGAAATACTTGAACGGCTTGCCGTCGAGCTCAACGAGAGCCTTACGGATAACCGGCTTATCAGCGCCGTTTCTTCTCTCCATGTTCATCATCTTTGTGATGGGCATACCGCCTGCAACCCACTCGTCAGCGGGCTTAGAGATGTTGGATACCTTTGAGAGGTAGCCTGTGAAACCATACTGGATGAGCATGAATGCGTTGAAGCCCAAAGAGTAGCAGTAATCAGAGTCGAAGTTGGAAGGAAATGCGCAACGGCCTTCATAACCGAAGAAGTGGTGCTGAGCGCCGAACTTGCCCTTGTATGTGCCTGCTTCCTTTCTCTTTGCGAGCTCGTTCTTAACCATCTCGGAGAAGAGCTTCTCGGACTCGATGAGGGATACCTGAACGTTGCCGTGAGGATCTCTCTCAAGGAAGAGCTGCTGCTGGATGCCCTGGGGAAGGATATCGAATACCTTGAAAGCATCTGCAGAAAGGCCAGCCTTGATGAACTCGTACTTAGCGTTCCAGTCAGGAAGAGCGTTGAACTGCTCTGTCTTCTCGCCTGCGAGGAGCTCGTTGATCTCAGCGATGAGAGCGGAGAACTCAGGAACGAACTCTACGATACCCTCAGGGATGATTGCAACACCGAAGTTGTCACCGTTAGCTGCTCTCTTCTCAACAGAGTCAGCAATCTGGTTTGTGATGTCTGCAAGAGACATCTTCTTAGCTGCAACTTCCTCACCGATGAGGCAGATGTTAGGCTGTGTCTCAAGTGCGCACTCAAGAGCAACGTGGGAAGCGGAACGTCCCATAACCTTGATGAAGTGCCAATATTTCTTTGCGGAGTTAGCATCTCTCTCAATGTTGCCGATGAGCTCGGAATATGTCTTTGTAGCTGTATCGAAACCGAAAGAAGCCTCGATATCTTCGTTCTTCAAGTCGCCGTCGATTGTCTTAGGGCAGCCGATGACCTGAATGCCTGTGTTGTTAGCAGCCATGTACTCAGCGAGTGTAGCAGCGTTTGTGTTGGAGTCGTCGCCGCCGATGATAACGATAGCTGTGAGGCCGTTCTCCTTAGCGAAGTTAGCAACTGTCTGGAACTGCTCAACTGTCTCGAGCTTAGTTCTGCCGGAACCGATGATGTCGAAACCGCCTGTATTTCTGTATGCGTCGATGAACTTGTCGTCGAACTCAACATAGTCGTTCTTGAGAAGTCCGTCAGGTCCCTTCTTGAAACCAAGAAGCTTGTTCTCGGGATTTGTTGCCTTCAAAGCGTCATAAAGACCGGAGATAACGTTGTGTCCGCCAGGTGCCTGACCGCCGGAGAGGATTACGCCTACAACCTGCTTCTTAGCCTCTGATGTATTAGCGCCCTTAACGAATGTGATCTCGGGCTTACCATATGTGTTGGGGAAAAGTGCCTTGATCTTGTCCTGGTCAGCTACGCTCTGTGTAGCAGCACCTTCCTGTACTGAAATCTCTGAAATACCGTTTCTGAGCATGCCCGGAAGCTTGGGCTGGTATTCATATCTTGCCTTCTGAAGTGGTGAAATATCCATAGCTTTACTCCTTTAGAATAAAATACACAAGAATAATAATTAATCAGACGGTAAAAGTAAATGCCGGATTTATCGATTTTTGTGTCAAAAAGCCTGCCGTCCGTACAGGCATTTTTGGTGGAGACAGGCAGGATTTAAAAATCACAGAAAAATCACGAAAACCATTTGATAAAATCAAATTGTTGGTGTATCTTCTTATCCGGAAAACAGAATATAAGGACGGGAGCTCGCAAACGGGCTGAGAGGAAGGTGTGCCCTTCGACCGAATACCTGATTTGGGTAATGCCAACGTAGGGACTCTTAGGTCATATATGCGTTTTGAGGAAGTTGCCTTTATCAGGCGGCTTCTTTTTTATTGCTTTCCGGAAGGAGTTCACATGAAAAGATACAACATTTTAAGACTCGCCGTCATGGCGATGCTGATCGCGGTAGGTGTCGTTATCTCACCTATCCTCAGGATCGAGGGCATGTGCCCTATGGCTCACCTCATCAACATTACCGCAGCAGTGCTCTTAGGGCCCCTTGATGCATTCCTTGTCGCGCTCTTCATCGGCATCATCCGTATGTGCGCGATGGGCATCCCTCCGCTCGCACTTACAGGCGCGGTATTCGGAGCTCTGCTCTCAGGCATCCTTTATAAAGTCTCCAAGGGCAAGATCTGGGCTGCAGTATTAGGCGAGATCGTAGGCACCGGCATTATCGGCGCCATAGTTTCCTACCCGGTAATGGCATTTATCTGCGGAAGAGAAGGCCTTGGCTGGTTCTTCTACGTCCCTTCATTTATCTGCGGAACGTTGATCGGCGGCACGGTCGCTGCGATCGTCCTCTACAGGCTCCAGCACATGGGTGCTTTGAAGAAGATGCAGAACAAGATCAATGAAGGAGGCGCGCTGTGGAAAAAGAAGCAAGCCAAAACAACCGCCTGATCCACTGCATTACGAACCCTATCTCGATGAACCAGTGTGCCAACGCCATACTGGCTCTGGGCGCTAAGCCCATAATGGCCGAGCACCCCGATGAGGTCATGGAGATAACAAGTACCGCATCATCCCTCCTCCTTAATCTCGGAAATATCACCGATTCGCGCATCTCATCCATGCGCCTCGCTCTTAAGGAGGCTTCCGCCACCGGCATTCCGGTGACTTTGGATGCAGTAGGTGCCGCCTGCTCGTCACTTCGAAAGACGCTTGTCAGGCTCTTCCTCTCATCCGGAAAGTTCGCATGCATAAAGGGCAATTATTCGGAGATCCTGGCGCTCTACGATGACACATACAGATCCGAAGGCGTTGACGCCAAGGAAGGAATTGAAGATGAGCTTATAAGGCGCGCTGTTCTCGAGCTCTCGAAAACACATAACTGCATCGTTGCCGCAACCGGCAAGGTGGACCTTATCGCTTCAAACGGCGAGATAAAGGAAGTCACAGGCGGCAGCGCACAGCTCTCTCAGGTGACCGGCACAGGCTGCATGTTGGGTGCCATTATCGCAACTTACCTTGCAGAAGAGAACTCGTTCCAAAGCGCTGTCGATGCCTGCTCATTCTTTAAGAAATGCGGTGAAAAGGCTGCAACAGACAAAGGCCCCGGAACCTTCATGGTAAATCTTATGGATGCGATAGGAGGCTCCTATGAGGCTTGATACGACTTTATATTTCATCACCGACAGCACGGGATTTGAGAAAGACGAATTCTTAAAAAGAGTGCGTTCTGCGTTAGAAGGCGGCGTTACCATTATCCAGCTGCGCGAGAAGAACAGGACCACGCGTGAATACATTGAGCTCGCAGAAGCAGTTCATTCAATAACAAAAGAATTCAATGTACCTCTCATAATCGACGACAGGATCGACGTAATGCTGGCTTCAGGTGCCGAAGGCGTTCACGTGGGCGCAGAAGACATGCCTGTAGCAACTGCAAGAAAGCTCATTGGCAAGGACAAGATCTTAGGCGCTACTGCTAAAACAGTCGAAGCGGCCACAAAAGCTTACAATGACGGCGCGGATTACTTAGGTGTCGGTGCGATCTATCCCACAACGACCAAAGTGAAAACCGTCCTCACTTCAACAGAGACACTGGATGCGATCACCAAAGCAGTTCCCATTCCGGCAAATGCAATAGGCGGACTGAACGCCTCTAATCTTGGCGTACTTAAGGGAATAAACATTGCAGGCGTCTGCGCTGTATCGGCGATCATGAAGGCTGATTCTCCGAAGGATGCTGCCATTGAACTTAAGCAGGCTTTCGAAGACATAAGGAGGAACTCATGAATACAGTATTAAGCATTGCAGGAAGCGACTGCTCCGGCGGTGCGGGCATTCAGGCCGACCTTAAGACCATGATCGCAAACGGCTGCTACGGAATGTCCGTTATCACTTCGCTTACTGCCCAGAACACTACAGGCGTCAGATCGATATTAAACAGCGATCCTAAGTTCCTTAAAGACCAGATAGATGCTGTTTTCGAAGACATCGTACCTGATGCTGTTAAGACAGGCATGATCCCTTCAAGAGAACTCGTGGAAGCGGCAGCGGAAAGACTTAAGACCTACGGCGTCAGGAACCTTGTAGTCGACCCTGTCATGGTAGCTACAAGCGGCGCAGATCTCGCCACATCGGAAAGTGTCAGAGCACTTAAGGAAAAGCTCATTCCGTTATCATCTGTCGTCACACCCAACGTGCCTGAAGCAGAGGTGCTTTCCGGTATAAAGATCGCCACAAAAGACGACATGATCGAAGCCTGCAGGAAGATAAATGCAGAGTGCGGCTGCTCCGTTCTCATCAAGGGCGGTCACAACGATACAAACTGCGATGACGTGCTGCTTCATAACGGCGAAGTCATCATCTTTCAGATGCAGAAGATAGATAACCCGAACACGCATGGAACAGGCTGCACTTTATCAAGCGCGATCGCCTGCAATCTTGCAAAAGGCATGACGGTTCCGGAGGCAGTTAAGCGTGCCAAGGAATACATCACGGGCGCAATCAGATCAGGCCTTGATCTCGGGCACGGAAGGGGCCCGTTAGATCACGGGTTCGACATCAAAACAGAATTCAAAAACACATAAGGAGAACATATGGAAAGAACTTATAAGACTCAGATGGAAGCCGCAAAGATGGGGATCGTGACTCCTGAGATGAAGATCGTCGCTCAGAAGGAATACAGGACTGAGGAAGAGATCCGTGAATGGGTGGCAAAAGGCCAGGTCGCAATCTGTGCCAACAAAAACCACAAGTGCCTGAATCCTGAGGGCGTAGGCTCAATGCTCAGAACGAAGATCAACGTTAACCTCGGCGTGTCACGTGACTGCAAGGACTATAACGTCGAGATGAAGAAGGTACAGGCTGCGGTAGATATGGGCGCGGAAGCCATCATGGACCTCTCATCACACGGCGACACTATGCCCTTCCGCCGCAAGCTCACATCTGAATGCCCCGCCATGATCGGCACCGTACCGGTATACGATGCGGTCATCCACTATCAGAGAGACCTTGCCACACTTTCTGCAAGAGATCTTATCGATGTGGTAAGGCTCCACGCTGAAGACGGCGTAGACTTCGTGACCCTTCACTGCGGCATCACAAGGCATACTATAGACCAGATCAAGAAGCACAAGAGAAAAATGAATATAGTATCAAGAGGCGGCTCACTGATCTTCGCATGGATGTGCATGACAGGAAATGAGAATCCTTTCTACGAATACTACGACGAGATCCTTGATATCTGCCGCGAATACGACGTTACGATCTCTCTGGGCGACGCATGCCGTCCGGGATGCCTTGCGGATGCGGGCGACGTATGTCAGATAGAAGAACTTGTAAAACTCGGCGAGCTTACAAAGCGCGCTTGGGAAAAGGATGTCCAGGTAATGGTCGAAGGCCCCGGCCACATGCCGATGGACCAGATCGAAGCCAACATGAAGATCCAGCAGTCGATCTGCATGGGTGCTCCCTTCTACGTTCTTGGACCCCTCGTCACGGATATCGCTCCCGGTTACGATCACATCACTTCTGCCATCGGCGGCGCGATCGCTGCCGCTTCAGGTGCGGCATTCCTCTGCTATGTAACTCCAGCAGAGCACTTAGCACTCCCTAATGTCGACGACGTAAAGCAGGGTATAATCGCTTCAAAGATCGCGGCTCACGCTGCAGATATCGCGAAAAAGATCCCTCACGCAATGGACAGGGACAACGCCATGGGCGATGCCAGAAGGACTTTCAGGTGGGATGACCAGTGGGCAGTATCGATAGACCCTGAGACTGCCAAGGCTATCCGCGATTCAAGAGCTCCGGAACACGATGACACATGCTCAATGTGCGGCAAATTCTGTGCCGTAAGAAGCATGAATAAAGCGCTTGAGGGTGAATATATAGATATTCTCTGATCAGATTCCGGGACAGTACAGGCCGGGCTTGAGAAGATCCGGGATCTTCTTAAGATAGAGTCTTCCTGACAAAGCAAAATGGGGGAGCTCGATGAAGTTTGCATTTGGTGGCGATATAAGCTTTACCATGGGGTCGGCAATGATGTTGTCCGCATCCTTAAGCGCTTCTTCGAGCTCCTCTTCACCGTGACACTTTCTGTCACAGTCAAGAAGAAGTCCATCTGTTATTTCAGTTGTGGCAATCACGTTGTAATCAATGCCGGTCTTAATCTTAATGTAAGCCGCTATCGATCCTGAGATGACAGGTTCACCGACGATATAATTCGCGGATGGCTTTCTTTCAACATCCATGTAGTCAAAAGGCCTGCCATTCCACGGAAGTCCCTTGATATAAGGTATACCGTATTCTTCTTCCATGTATTTGCAAGAGGCAATGCCGGAAGATGATACTGCGATATTTAATTCTGCTTCAGCGGCTCTGACAGCCTCGTCATATGAGGTGTTAAGTCCCCAGTTAGAGACGGTCTCATATCCGCTTAACTCTATCTTGGTCGACGTGAAATCCAGAGGCGTCATGCCGATGATGTTAACACCGTTAGGGATCTTCTTCTCAGGGCTTTGAAGCATCTTTTTAGCAAAGCTCAGAAAAGCCTCAGACTGGCCCTTGGAATAGTCGTGCATCGCATTGGTGTTGACGTAAAAACAGGGCAGCCCGGTTTTCTCTTCCAGGACCCTGCATATGCCTTTGAAGTCAGTGCCGTTAAGATAAGGGAGCGGCGAATTTGCAAGAGCGATAAAGCGTGGCTTCATCCTCTTCGCTGCCGCACATATATCGCTTATGAACTTGTCATCATTACCGGTGATGGCATCGATATCATTAAGCCCTGAAATGTAGATCAGGCTCTCTTTGTCAAACCATCTGGTCTCATCGTGTGTATTGTATGTGGAATTGCATCCTGAAGGATCATGGATAACGGTCATGCCGCCGAACTCGTAAAGGGCGCTCGCAGCTCCCGATACATCGCCCGTATAGACCGGTAAGATCCTGTAAGTTTTCTTCATATGCAGCTCCTGCAGCCAAGACCCTTGCGCGGAACGATATCACGCATGTCCTTGCTGTTATTAAATGCATCTTCCATGAGCCTTATAAACTCACATATTCCGCTGAAGCCGTAAAGGCCCCCGCCTTCTATTATGTTTACAAAATTCCCTGTGCCCTCAAACCAGGCAGCCTTCTGGCCTATTGACAGAACTTTCTCTTCACTTCTCACAGGTCTTCTGTCGCTTACATGCATAGTCGAGTGAAGGATAAGTTCAGGGAAGTTATTCTGCAGATATTCAAAATCCGCCTTCTCGCTCCCGTCAACAGAATCAAGATAGACTGTCTTAACATTTATTCCGTTATCCGCTAAAAACCTTGCAAGTGACAAAGGCTTCGGTACAGCGGTGTAATCGACCGCGACAGGCATATCTCCGATAAGATCTTTAAGTTTTTTCAATTCCGCCATACAGGCATCTTTCCCGTCTTCGAAAAATCTGTCAGGAACAGATAATCCTGACTGCCTTATCTCTTCTTCAACGGTGTCAAAATCAAAGCTTAAGGGGCAGTAGATGTACTTGCGGTCCAGCCTCTGTGTTATGGCTCTTACGGCCATGAGGCCTGCCGGATACTGACAGATGAATAATGAGGATTCCCCGATCGAGAGATACTCTTCAAGTGTCCTGCAGTCCGCGGTATCTTTTATGGTCAGACCGTTAAGCTCCAGTATCTTTTTGAAGTCGTTCTCGGATGCCGGCATATCGCTTCCCGCAAACGCCACAGTATCTTCCTTTGCAGGAAGCTTAGGAATGATGTCCGACATAGCTTTTCGGAGTCTCTGGTCAGGAGTCGTGCCGCGCTTCTGCATTACCGGATCCATGAATCCTCTTATGAAAATAACGTCAGGAAAACGCTTTTCGAGCTCCTTGTAGATATAGCCGATATCGCATCCCATAAATCGATGGACACACACCGGGAAAACGATCACCACCGGAGGGATCTTGGGGAGCTTTCTAATGCAGTCGGTAACACCTTCTATGGTGGTTTCCTCTATCCTTCCCGAATGCGTCATGTCATCTTCTTCAAGTACTACTGACGAGAACCTGCCGAGCTCGCCCATCTCTGCGGCAGTCATGACAACTCCGCGCAGACAGTTGTCGGCGCAGATGTATATCTGATGAGCCTCAGGGATCCTGAACCCGATATGCACGATATTCCATGTGCCGTGTACTGGCGCGTTGAACTCAAGCCCGTTTACAAACGGCTTTGGAAATTCGGCATCGCCGATCCTCACCCTTTCATCACTTGACGTTGGCATAGGAAGTTTTTACGTTAACTCCGTCAAGACGTCCGATCTTTCCTGTTATCTCGCTGATGTAATCCTGGGGCGCGTTGATGGCGATCATTATGATGCTGATGCCTTTCTCGCGGTAGGGCACGCCCATTCTCCCGATGATGTATTTTCCGGCCTCGTGAAGAAGGGCATTAAGCTTCTCAACTGATTCAGGATTCTCTACGATTATCGAGATTGCAGCTACTCTTGTTTCCATAAACGCTCCTTAGCAAATTCTTGGCAACAGTTCGTTGCCGGGCTTGGGAAGATATGTCTGTCCGCCGACTTCAGTCGTCATGACTACTCTTCCGGTCTCTTCTTCAGTTACTTCGCCTATTATCGTTGCACCTTCAGTGTACTTTGTACCCTTAAGGACATCAACAACTGCCTGTGCTTTTTCCGCAGGGCAGATCATTACCATTCTGCCTTCGCATGCAAGATACAGAGGCTCTAATCCCAGAAGACCCGTTACGCCGCTGACTTCGGGAGCTACCGGAACGCTTGTCCTGTTGACCCTGATGCCGACCTCTGCCTCATCTGCGATCTCATAAAGAACAGTTCCGACACCGCCTCTCGTGGCATCTCTTATAACGTGCATCTCAGGGCATACTTCGAGCGCTCTTCTTACAGGCTCCCACAAGGGCGCGCAGTCGGAAGTTACATCTGCTTCAATGCCATATTCGTCACGGGCAAGAAGGATAGCTGTTCCGTGTCTCCCGACATCACCTGTTACGATTATCTTATCGCCCGGCTTAGCAAACTTTCCGGATGTGTTGATGCCTTCGCCGATGACGCCCACACCTGCTGTGGTGATAAAGATCTTATCGACCTGGCCTTTGCCCGCAACCTTCGTGTCGCCTGCAACGATATTTACTCCGGCTTCTCTTGCGGTCTCACCCATCGTCTTTGCGATCAGTTCCAGATCTTCGATCGGGAGTCCTTCCTCAATGATGTAGGAACATGTGAGATAAAGGGGCTTGGCGCCCATGCATGCAAGGTCATTTACCGTGCCGCAGACAGCAAGTCTTCCGATGTTGCCGCCCGGATATTTCCATGGCGATACAATAAAGCCGTCTGTCGACATTGCGATACGGCCTTCGGGTCTGGGAAGGACTGCCGCATCGTCTGCAGTGAAATACTCGTTTCCGAGATTCTTCTTGAATATCTCACCGATAAGCTCGGATGTCTTTCTTCCGCCGCTTCCGTGAGCCAATGTTATTACTTCTTTCATGACTGTCCTCCGTACATATAGAATGCAGAGCATGCGCCTTCGTCAGATACCATGCATGCTCCGACAGGGTGATCCGGATTGCATGCCTTTCCGAAAAGCGGACACTCCGAAGGCAGGATCTTTCCCTGAAGAACGATTCCGCATTTGCATGCCGTCTTGCGTTCAAACTCCATCTTCGGTACCGAATACTTCTTTCTGGCATCGTAAGCCGCATATTCATCCCTGAGTTCAACACCTGAATCCGGTATCACGCCGATACCGCGCCATTCGGCATCACAGGGCTTCATGAACTTATCCACGAGCGCAACAGCAGCAGGACTTCCCTCATCTGTTACCACTCTCGGATATGCATTAACAAAGAACGGCTTGCCTTCGGAAACATTCTTTACGGTTACCGCAAGCGCAGCGAGAAGCTCATCGCCTGTAAAGCCTGCAATGGTTCCGCTTACACCGCGCTCTGCAAGGTCACGGCAGAGCTTCGTTCCGATGATCGCATGAACATGGCCGGGATAAAGGTATGCATCTGTCGAAGATGCCATAGCTTCATAAGCACCCGGCATGGTCTTGTTCGCTGTAAGGAGCGAAAAGTTATCAATCCCGTCTCTTACTGCATTCTTTACGGCAATAACATCAGAGGGGGTCGTTGTCTCAAATCCCACAGAAAGGAAAACGACCTGCTCTTCAGGATGGTCCTTGGCATACTTCTCCGCATCGATCGGCGAATAGACGATCTTTACTTTGCCGCCTTCTGCTCTTGCCTGCTGAAGGCTCTTAACATTTCCCGGAACTCTTACGAGATCACCGAAGGTCGTGAGCGTGCAGCCTTTCTCGAGCGCGAGATAAACAGCCTCATCGATATATGCTGCAGGCGTTACGCAGACAGGACATCCGGGGCCTGATATGAGATTGATCTTGGGTGATAAGAATCTTCTTATTCCCTGCCTGAAGATCTCATGAGTATGCGTACCGCAGACTTCCATGATCCTTACGGCAGGTCCGTCGTAAGTCTCAAGGTATCTTCTCATATCAGCAGTACTGTTGATACTTGTCATGCCAGATTCTCCTTTAACACTTTCTCAGTCTCTGATTTGTCGTCATCAGTGATCTTAGCGATCGCACAGCCTGCGTGGACCATGACATAATCGCCGGGTTCCAAGTCATCTAAGAGCTCTGCGGAGATCTCCCTTTTCGCGCCCGTGCAGTCGACCATTGCGACACCGTCCTTAACGCTGATGATTTTTGCAGCTAAACCTACACACATTTATATATCCTCCTGATTATTTATTTTATGCATCCCGTAGAGCGCCTGGCCCAATGCTATTCCGCCGTCATTTGGCGGAACCATCGAGTGGAGCAGTACGTTAAAGCCGTTTTTCTTTAACTCCTTTTCCGTAAGTCCGGTCAGGAGCTTATTCTGGTAACACCCTCCGCTCAGAGCGACGGTCTTTATACCGTCAGATCTTGCCACAGCCATCTTTGCAACACCTTTTGCAAGCATATAGTGGAAGGCGTATGCGAGTTTTGCTGTGTCACTTCCCTTAAGCTTTTCTTCTGCAAGATATCTGATGATCCTGTCTGTAGCGACCACATCGCCGTCAATAAGATCCATGCATTCGAAATTTCTATCCCCTTCATATTCCATAGCCTTAAACTCGAGAGCTGTTGCGGCCTCGCCTTCAAAACTCTGCTCATATTTGATCCCGAGTATTGCTGACGCGGCATCGAAAAGCCTTCCACAGCTTGTGGATACGGCGGTATTGATCCTGTTATCGTGCATTGCTTTATATGTCTTGAACGAACCCTGCCTGATAAGCCCGAGTTCACTGCACTTTGCTTCTGCCTCATCACCGAAATTATCGATGAGCATCGATATTGCTATCCTGAAGCCTTCTCTAGAGGCAACATCACCGCCTGTATGAAGGAACGGTCTGATGTGGCCTTTGCGCTCGAAGCCGTCAAGGCTGCACTTCAATATCTCGCCGCCCCAGATCGTTCCGTCAGTGCCGAATCCCGTACCATCCAGCGAGATCCCGATAACTTCATCCGTATGATCGTTCTCTGCCATACAGGAAAGGATGTGCGCATAGTGGTGCTGGACTCTGATGAGCTTAAGACCCGACTCTTCTGCAGCTGCCGAAGAATTATATGAGGGATGGAGATCACAGACAGCATAGGTAGGCTTTGTCTCTAAGAGAGTCAGCATTCTTTCTGCTGATTCCTTAAGAGCATTCTTTCCTTTGAGATCCGTAAGATCACCTATGTAGGATGAAGGGTACATGAGGCTGTTTACCGCAACGCAGAATGTATTCTTGAGTTCTCCGCCGTATGCTATTACAGAGCCTTTGAAGGGTTTTGTCATCATGAACGGCAGAGGTGCATAACCTCTCGAACGCCTTATCATGTAGGGCCTGCCGTCATAGAAATCCATTACCGAATCGTCGGCCCTTAATCTGATCTTTCTGTTGTGAGTAAGGATCACATCGCAGTATGCCTTTATCTCGCGCCTTGCATCCTCATCATTTCTGCAGATTGGGAGCCCTGACAGATTACCGCTTGTCATAACAAGACAGCGCGGCATTTCGATGCCGTCATCATAATCAAATATGAGGCTCTGCAAAGGCGCATAAGGAAGCATGCATCCGATCATCGGATTGTCCGGTGCGACCTGTTCTGCAACAGGAGAATCCTCTCTGCGCTTCAGAAGGATAATGGGCTTCTGATGTCCTGTAAGGATATCTCTCTGGTAATCTTCGATGTAACAATTCTTAAGGACTTCATCTTCATCCCTCATCATTAACGCGAAAGGCTTTGAAGGACGGTGCTTTAATTCGCGGAGCCTTCTGACGGCATCGTTATCATATGCATTGCAAGCAAGATGGAAACCGCCGATGCCCTTTATTGCAGCAATACCGCCGCTTGCGATCGCCTGTCGTGTATATGTTATCGCTTCGCGCCCCTTACGGTTCTCCGCATCATCGAGTATGAAGACTTCCGGCCCGCATTTGTTGCAGCAGACGGGCTGCGCATCATATCTCCTTGTGGCAGGATCGTAATACTCAGAAGCGCACTCAGGACACATCGGAAATTCCTTCATCGATGTTCTCTCGCGGTCATAAGGAAGTGCGTCCAATATCGTGAGCCTCGGGCCGCAGCATGTGCAGTTGATGAACGGGTGAAGATATCTTCTGTTATTCCTGTCGAAGAGCTCTGCAAGGCATTCATCACATATCGCGATATCAGGAGATACGAAGATCTCACCTGAAGTCTTGGCGCTCTCGATGATGCTGAAATCCTTATATTCGGGAGCGTCTTTTTCCTTAACATCCATCTTCAGGATCGCAGCCCTCTTTGGCGGTTCATTTTTGATCAGATCGATAAACCTTACGACATCCTGCTCTTCTCCCTGCGCATAGATCTCGACATAAGGGCCAAGGTTTGCAACACTTCCCTTTATTCCAAGAGAAGCAGCGTGCCTTGCGACCGTGGGCCTCATTCCCACACCCTGGACTATGCCGTAGACTTTAATGCGCTTTGTTACCAAATCATAATCTCCCGCTTATTGCAAAGCATTTGAGGTCAACCCATCTTCCTTCAAAATCCGGTACAAGTTCTTTGAGGCAGATATCGGCAGCGATAGTGTCGTATCCGCCGTTTCTTACCAGAGCGATAAACTCATCTTCTTCCGTGATCTTCTTATCGCCATCCTGCTTAACTATGTCGTGGAGCTTGAAAAAAGTGGCGATGTCACAGTCAACTCCCGCATCCCTTATGGTCTTTCCAACGACCTCATCGTGGCACACAAGAGTCCTGCCCTTTATTCCTTCGGGAATATTGTCCTTATACAAAGGACTTACGATCATAAAATCTTTTCCGAGATACTCACATGCATCGATTCCCGAAGAGGATGCTGCGATAAGTTCTCCTGCACCCCTGATATTCCTTATGTCATCAAGGCTGAGATCTTCATGATATCTTCCGTATGTAAGCGGAGTCATACCGATAACGATCCTGTCCCTGTATGCGGGAGTATCTGATGCAAATTCATCGATAAGGGCCTTATAAGCCAGCTTCTCGCCTTCGTTATAGAGCTTCATGCCGTTAGTTATAACGGGAAGGACCGGAATATCGATCTTGCTCTCTATGAGTTTTTTAAGCGCTTTATAATCCGTTCCGATCGTTGCGGGAACCGGTGTGCCGATCACTGCAACAAAGGAAGTATCGATACGGTCACAGGCTGACTTGATCTTTGAAGCAAGCAGCTCATCGCGGCCTAAGATCGCATCCATGTCGCGGAGCCCCGCAGAGAATACCGCGCTTCTTGATTCATGCCATCTTGGCTCGTCGAATCCGCAGACGTTGCCCGTGCATCCGCCCGCATCTATGATCACTATGAGCGCGCCCATTGAATAGAGCACGCCGGAAGCACCCGACTGGTCAGGTGCAAAAGGTGTAAGAACTTTCCTTAATCCCTTCATGCCTCTGCCTCCTTGAGCGCTTCGCAGATCTTATTCATCAGATCCCTTACCCCCTGATAACCGAATGGTCTCGTATCCTGATTCCAAGAGACATTAGGGATATCAGGACAATAAAACTTCGCATCCTTGCCAACCGTTACATGAGCCTTCGACTGGGAGATCTTGTAGTAGAGCATCGTGGGCTCCATATTGCAGTAGACCTTGGTATCAGGTGATAACGCTGCCAGATTCTTCACATATACGAAATTCTCAGGTGCAGCTACCGCATAGATCTCATCGACCTTAAAGCCCATTCGCAAAAGGCTTAACGACAGTTCGAACGCATTTGCATTCGTGCATTCGCCGACATTAAGAACGAGATCCGGATATGCACTCTTAAGCCTTGCAACCGCTTCATCAGCTTCGGTCTTTTCGAAGGTGTCATCGATATCGATCCCCGTAACGCTTGCAAGCGCCTTATACTGCGATCTGATCTTGTCCGTCGAATAGACTCTCGTAAGTTCGATGTAGGGGATATTAAGTCTCTTATTCATGTCCTCGGCGGCAGCTCTTGCCTCCGGATCTATCACGAGGTTGAAGTTTGCAGAGGCCATCTTGAGGAACTCCTCATACGTGCCGCATGTGGAGATCTGCCTTATGTTTCTGATCCCTGCGAGCTCTAAGTATGTCTTAAGCTCAGTGTTCTCGAGAGGCGCAAAACCTCCGATGATATTTACTGATCTGGCATCCTTTTCCATGGGTTCGAGAAGTGAATAGATCGTCTGCCTGACGTGAACCATCGGTGGACGTCTGCCTTCTCTTGTAAGGGCATACATATAGCACGGGCGCACCTTAACGCCTGCGAAATCACTTTCTGCCAGATACTCCTCAGCCTTCCTGCAGACTCTGTCCATATCGGTTCCGAGAAGCGCATCGACACATGTGATACAGATCATGACAACCCTGGGGATGCTTTTGCCTCCCTCTTTTAAGAAAGTCAGGATCTCCATGACCGCATCAGGGATCTTATTCAGGTGGCGTCCCGTTACAAGATCGGGTTCTGTCATCTCGAGATAGAAAAACCTGTTCTTATATTCAGGCATTGAAGATATAAGCGAAGTGTTGCGTCCGCAGCATCCCGGAGCGACTATGAGCATTACCGATTCGGGAACGCTTAAGCCGGCTCTCTTAACGCCGAATCCTTCGGCTCCCGGAGAGTTATATGCGAGTGTCGCAGGCGAGCTGTACACGAGATTATTGCCGGACAGGAGTTCATCCGGGATGTTATTTTTCCCGCGCTCTGCTAATTCCCCTGCTGTATAACATATTGCTTCACGCTTCATAAGACTTACCCTTCCAAAAGCGTCTTCGCCAGATCGATAAACCTTTGTGCCGCCTCGGAGTCCTTTGCGCCTTCGACGACGGTCATGCCTTTATCCTCACAGAGCGTGATATCATCACTTCTGGGAATTACCGCGACAATATCCACGTTATGGTCTTTTGCAAATTCTTCGACCTTCTCATCTTCTCCCGGAACGTTACGCTTATTGAGGATCAGGCCTCTAACATTTGCGTATCCCCTGTCCTCGAAATTCCTTACCGCCTGGCAGATGTTGTTTGCCGCATAAAGAGCCATCTTCTCGCCAGACGTAACGATCAGGACCTTCTCGGCGTAGCCTTCTCTGATCGGAGCCGCAAAACCGCCGCAGACAACGTCACCCAGAACGTCATAAAGAACAACGTCGGGCTTATATTCTTCAAACAATCCGAGTTCATCCAAAAGATTAAAGGTTGCGATAATGCCTCTGCCGGCGCAGCCGAGGCCCGGTGTGGGGCCGCCTGTCTCAATGCAGAGCACGCCTCCGAAACCCTCCTGCGAGATCTCCTTTGCAGATGTAGGATCAACGCCGTCTTTGAGGATCTCGATAACAGGCTTAAGGGGTTTGCCTCCCAAAAGATTGATAGTGGAATCCGCCTTAGGATCACATCCGATCTGAATGACACGCTTGCCCATGCTTGCAAAAGCTGCAGACAGGTTCGAAGTGACTGTCGACTTGCCTATTCCGCCCTTGCCGTAAATTGCGATCTTAAGCATAAAAAAACTCCTCTATCATCTGATATCTGACGATAAAGAAGCCCAATACGCGCATGTCTTGCATGCTATATTCAAAGACTATTCCCGCTTGGAACCAACCTTGCCGTCAGAGTCATTTAATCTATTCAGTTATTGCACACGGGAAACAGGTATAAAAAGCTGATCTCCTGTGTGCTTAAAGCATATCACTTTCGGACATGATAAGCCATCAGATCCGGACATTAAATTATAAAACGGTAACTTTTATGTCTGTAAGAAATAAAACCCCGCATTTCAGGTGAATTAACCTATCTGCGGGGTATGTTTCTTATGCTTTTGCCGGAGCTTTTTCTTTTCGCTTACTCAGATCGATGATCGTAAAGACGACCGCAAATGCAAACAGCAATATGCTTATGATCTGAGACGTGGAAAGACCGAAAAGGAAGCCGCGGATCTCATCGCCTCTCAGGAATTCCAGAATGAATCTGACGACGGGATATATAAAGAAATAAACTATCAGGAGCCTCTGCCTGAACTTCTTTTTCCTGTGAAAGATGAGAAGGACTATGAATATTATCAGGTTGCAGCCGGCTTCGACGAGCTGGACCGGGAAGCGGTTAACGTCATTAACGCCCGGATTTATGGTGTTGCCGTGAACGGTAAATCCGAATCGGCATTCGATTCCGTAGCAGCATCCTCCGAGAAAGCATCCGATCCTGCCGAAGAAGTGGAACAGCGGAATGCAGACCGCAAACATGTCGTACATGACATCCTTATGTCCGAACTGCGTAAATCTGCAGATAATGTACAGTCCCGCAATTCCTCCGAGAAGCCCTCCGTAGAAGACCATTCCGCCAAGATATACTCCGAACAGCTGCGTGCAGAAACCCAGGAACGAATAGTCCGACCTGTGTTGGAACAGGTTTATGATGTCCGGAATATGGGTTATTCCGAAGACAATGTGCCCGCCAATTACCATGCCCACGGCAATGATCACTGCTGTGACTATGATGTCATCGATGCAGACGCCCTTCTTTTTCCTTATCAGCAGATAGCCGACTGCCGCGCAGATAAAAAGTCCCACGGCTGCACAGATCGCATATGTGCCTATAGTATGTCCGAAAATATCTATCGTTGGATACATGTTACAAACCAAAAGCAGTTGCTCCTGAAAGGAACAACTGCTTTCTTTCCGTTTTAGTTAAATATCATCAAGCAGATGCGAGAGCTGCAGCGCCTACGCAAAGTACGCAAGCAACGCAAACGCCAAGGATGATGAAGATAAGAGCAGCATATACCGTTCCTACGATGGAAACGATAAGACCAACTGTTCCAAGGATCTTCTTCTCGCCTGCTTCTGTAGCAGCCTTACGAGCGCCGGCAGACTTGATAATGCCGATAATACCAAGGATCAAAGCAGCCAAGCTGATGATGATAACAGCGATAGCGCCGCCTGTAGCAGCCTTAGTGTCACTTGTAGCTCTGCTGATAATGCTTGAAACATTAGGAAGTAAAAGTGAAATAGCACCGAATACGAGACCGGTAATCTGTTGTTGCTTTGTAGTGTCCATAGAATCCTCCTTATTTTTACGCATATAATGCGTGCACTGCTGAAATTATTGCATTTATTACGTTAAAAGTAAATGTCTAACCCGTTTGATATTTATATTTTTGCAATCGCCAAAAAGCAGATTTTTAAGTGCTTTACGCGTTTCCTTTTGTTTGTAATCCTATATTACGTTCACAGTTTCTTTTGATAAAATCGCTTTTGGATAAGGATTATGCTTCACACATATTCCTGGATAATATAAGTTTTGGAGGGTCATTAAAATGGCAGAAAACACACCTGTACAGGAGCAGTCCAAGGGCAAGTCAATCGCTTGCATGGTATGCGGTATTGCTTCTATCGTTCTTTGCGAAGTATACGGTTTCGGTCTCATCCCCGCTATCGTAAGCCTCGTTCTCGGAGCAAAGTGCAAGAAGGAAGGCGTTCAGAACACATTCACAAAGGTTGGTAAGATCACCGGTATCATCGGTCTTATCCTCTCTATCGTTGTTGGCGCTATCATGATCATTGCCGTTGCAATTGTCGGTGCTGCAGGTATCGCAGGCATCGCAGCTAACAGCTGATATAATCCTGAAGCAAACATTAAGAGAGCCGTCTCGTGAAGAGGCGGCTCTTTTGCTTTTATTTGTTTTATAGTTCGCGCGAATCCTCAGTTAAGGATTTGTTGCCTTCCGGGCGGACAAAAAGAGCAACATAGAGAGCAACAATGCCAATGTTGCCTTATTTGTTGCCTTCTAAGCGGACACAAAGAGCAACATTCAGGCAAAAACGCTCGGAGGTTACAGAGCACGAAAAAAGGCAGTATCATTCTGCGACACTGCCCTTATTTTTTCTCCGATCACTGACTGAGCGGAATATATCCGCTCTGTTCTACGATCTTCTGTCCTTCAGGCGAGAGCATAAAGTCGATCGCCTTCTTCACATTCTCGTTCGTCTCGCCTTTGCGGTATACCGCATAGATATTGCCGGCAACAGGATATGAACCGTCGGCGATAGTCTCGGGAGTAGGCTCGATCCCGTTGATCGTAAGGATCTTGACGCCGCCTTCGCCTAACATTCCGGTTACGTAGTATCTGAACGAGAATCCGATGGGGCTTCCGAACAGTGCCGTGTAATCCGGCTTGATCGGGATGTCGCCCATGATTTTCTCGAGTGCGGTCTGCGAACCGCTGTTCTTATTTCTTCTCATAGCGGCAATCGGAATGTTCTTGCCGCCGAGCTCTTTCCAGTTCGTGATCTTTCCTGAATAGATGCCCCTGATCTGATCGATCGTGATGTTATCTACCGGATTGCCGGCATTTACAATGAACACGAACGCATCAGATCCGACCGGCACGAGTTCTAACTCAACACCGTTATCTTTTGCGTACTGAAGCTGTTCATCTGAAGGCGCCGCGCATATGATTATGTCCGCATTGCCGTCAACGATATCCTTGTATGCGCCCCTGGTGTTCGTATAGTGCATTGCACTTGCAGGATCGTAATCCTCGCCGTTATAGATAACGGAACTCTCGGGATAGATGCTCTCTACAAATCCTGCATATATAGGCAGAAGTGCTGCCGCGCCGTCTATAGTCGGAATGTCGCCTTCAAGCTTGTCCGCGTCTTTGACGGAGAATACATTTTCGCTCCCTGTAAAAGGCACATAGTTCCCGACTTCAACGCTCATCTTCTGCATGCCTGGAGAGTGATGGCTTATTACTCTCTTTATGAAGAGCCGGTATATTCCGATATCAAGTCCGGCAAACAGCACTATTACCAGGGCGATAACGCCCAGCTGCTTTGCTAATTTCTTCTTGTCCATTTATATCATCCCCAATTAGCGATCATCTCAACGATCGATATTTCTTTCCAAAGATTGTAGCCGTGGATCATAAGGCCGGCCGTGACACCGGTTCCGATGACCATTATGATGGCCAGTATCGCAATAAAAGTCTTGTCTTTCATGCCGGGCACCTCACATGTGCGCTATTGCTGCCGCAAGCAAGAGCATAAGCAGCACTTCACATAAGGTCAGTACCGCGAAAACTGCAGAGAGCACGATAAAGACGATCATCGGTGCCTTCTTGCCACCATGTTTCTTTACCTTTACGCCCTGTACGATGGCCAGGATCAGGAAGACGACGAAGAGCAACGGCAAAAAGCCGAACAAAGCAAAACTTGCGAGATCATCCAGAAACCTCTCCAGTGAGTAAGCTGCCATCATAAATGCTGATACGATTTCCATTGTTATTCCTCCCATATTTAAATCTATTAACATCAAGCGATCACATATGAGTGATCCCTGCTGCAAACCAGATAAATAATAATACCTCTGAGACTGTATATACTAAAGCTACACCGCTGACGATGCTGTAGGCCACAGCCTTGCCCTTGCCTTCTGTTCCCTTTTTATATTTGTGTATGTGGATCAGCGCGTTGATCAGGAAAACGACAAAGATGACAGGCGGGGCTATGATCGACACTCCGGAGATCAGATACATTAGACTATCAAACATGATTACCTCCCCAGTGAATCCCTGTATTCTTCCACTTCTTCCCTGCTGAACGATGAGATCAGCCTGCAGTCATCCTTATCAAGGAGCCTGTAATGGCCGGTGACGTAATTTTGCTGGAGCCTGATTCCGTTCTTCTCATCTATCACCCGCCACCACACTTTACCGCCCATCGTCGGCGGATATTGTATATGGCGGTCCTCAAACGCCAGCGCGTGTATCACATCGCTTGCATCTCCGCCCGTTATCCCCTGCAGCACCTCGCTCTTCTCGAAAACAGTAGCCACGGCGATAACCTCCGTCCAGGACAGTTCGCGCCTTCCCTTCTCGGTCTCAACGAGAGTCTTTTTGGAGATCCCAAGCATCTCGCTCATCGCTTCCTGAGTTATTCCGTACTCAGTCCTGATGAGCTTTAACTTGCTGCTTACTGTCTTTATGAACTCTTCGCGTTTCATAAGGTGCCTTTCTACTGTATGCAGGTTCCTTTCTAAGTGTAATTTTACACTTTTGGTGTGAATTTTCAAATTTACCTTCCAAAGAACAATAAAAATTCAGGCTGCCCTTCAGTGTTACCCTGAAAAACAGCCTGAACAGCAGACGGATTTAATTAATCATCACTCTTCGAACAGCGGCGTCGAGAAATACCTCTCTGCGGTGTCCGGAAGTACCGTGACTACAGTCTTTCCGGGACCGAGCTTCTGCGCGAGCTTGATCGCACATGCGACGTTCGTGCCGGAAGAGATGCCGCACATCATGCCTTCCTTGCGTGTGAGTTCACGGGAAGTGTTGATCGCTTCATCGTCAGTGATAATGCAGATGTCGTCATAAACCTTAGTATCAAGGATTCCGGGGATCAGGCCGTCACCGATGCCCATCTGAACGTGGGTGCCGATCGAACCGCCGGACAGGATCGCTGCATTCTCAGGCTCAGCTGCCCAGACGACCGTCGCGGGATTAGCTTCCTTCAAAGCGTGACCGATGCCGGTGATAGTGCCGCCCGTGCCGATACCTGAGCAGAAACCGTCAATAACACGGCCGTCCATGGCCTCAAGGATCTCCTTTGCGGTATATGCGTACTGTGCTTCGGTATTGGCGGGATTCTCGAACTGTTGGGGGATAAATACGCGCGGGTCTGATGCTGCGATCTCCTCAGCTTTGAGGCGGCAGTCTTCAATTGCCTTGCCGATGTCATTGTCATCGTGGATGAGAATGACTTCTGCGCCGTAGTGCTTTACGAGCATCGAACGCTCGTGACTTACGGAATCAGGCATGACGATTATCGTGCGGTAGCCCTTGACTGCACCGATCAGCGCAAGGCCTATGCCCTGGTTGCCGCTCGTAGGTTCGACAATGATGGAATCTTTATTGAGCTTGCCCTCTTTCTCGGCGCGCTCGATCATGTTGAGAGCCGTGCGTGTCTTGATCGAACCTCCGACATCAAGGCCCTCGTTCTTAACAAAAACGTCGGCAGCGCCTTCGGGCACAATGTGATTCAGCTTGATAAGAGGCGTGTTTCCGATAGCCTCAAGGATATTATTGTAGATCATTAAGATTCTCCGCTTTTGGTGATTAACGGACACTATTATACAAGGTTTTTCACACAGTTGCAGATTTATATATCTTTATCTCGAAAATTGTTCCCTTCCCCTCTTCGCTCTCACACGAGATCACGCCGTTCTGGGAGTTGATTATCTGCTTTGCAAGGGACAGGCCGATGCCGTTGCTGTTGGGGTCAGACTTCTCGCCGTGATAAAAGCGGTTGAAGATGTTGGGCAGGTCCTTCTTGGAGATGCCGCAGCCGTTATCTTCGATGCGGATATTGACTGAGAGGTTGGTGTCTTCAGATGAGATCTTAATAAAGCCGCCGGCCTCAGTGTGCTGCAATGAATTCTTTATGATGTTGGACAGCGCTTCCAGAGTCCAGCGCCTGTCACATGTGATCTCATCATCAGGCGATACATCGACCTTTATCGATACGTCCTTAATATCCGCTTCGATTGCAATTGATGATACGATCTCGTCGATCATGCCGCGGAGCTTAACAGGCTCCTTCTTCATTACAAGGACGCCTGCATCGATCTCAGCGATAGTAAGGAGCGTTCTTACAAGCCAGGTGATGTGGTCAGTCTGCTTTTCAATATTCGCAATGCAGCGGCGGCGCTGGGCTTCATCCATATTGCCGACCTTTAAAGCATCGGTCATGAGGTTGATCGCGGTAAGCGGTGTCTTGATCTGATGCGAGATGTTTGAGAGCATGTCTGCCTTGTAGGTGTTCTTCTTAACCTCGCCAGTATACTGCTCCTGAAGCGTTGAAGCGAGCTTGTAGATCTCTGAGCGAAGGATTAGCATGCGGCCTTCAGCTTCAAGCCCGAGCTCCGGAAAAGTATCCCTGTCCTGCACTTTGGTAAGAAAATCAATGAGTTCATCGAGGTCTTTCCTGCGCTTTATCTTGTCCGCAATGATATAGATCACCAGAGCGGCCACAATAACAGCTAAAACAATGGAAACGATCAGATACGGATTCATAGATTAAGCCTGTATCCCTGTCCCCTGATGGTCTCGATATACTTACCGTCCTCATCGCCAAGCTTGCTTCTCAGGCGCTTGATATAGACAGTAAGGGTGTTGTCGTTAACAAAGCTTCCGACATCATCCCAGAGGATATTTAATATCCGGTCACGGTCAAGGATCTCTCCCGCGTGGTTGATAAAGACAAGCAAAAGTTTGTATTCCATAGCCGTAAGAATGATCTCTTCGCCTGCGCGGGTCATTTTCGCGTTCGTGATGTCGACCAGGTTATCGCCGATGGCACAAGTTGCAGCAGAGGTCTTTGTGCGCTTCATAAGGCGCTTCATACGAGCGATCAGTTCCTTGATATGGAAAGGCTTCGAAATATAATCGTCCGCACCTTTATCAAACGCAAGAACCGTATGGATCTCATCGTCCATTGCGGTCAGGAAGATGATCGGCATCTCAGATGTCTCGCGGATCTTCATGCATATGTCCATGCCGTTGCCGTCAGGAAGCGTCATGTCGAGAAGGCAGAAATCGATCTTCTTCCCCGGCTCTTCATTTTCGAGAGCACTATATGCTTCAGCAACGGAAGAAGCGAGGGTAACTTCCATACCCTCGCCTGTTAAAGCAAGCTTCAAGCCTTCTGCGATTATGCTGTCATCTTCAACTACTAATACCATGCATCAGACACTTTCCCGTTTGATCTCCTCTATTATATCAATCTTATTCTCACGTCTTAAGCAAATAAACGTCATGAGCAGAACTGCCGCAGCTATGAAGACGATCAAGCCTGCAGACTGGAGCCACGGGAAGGATACCGTGAAGTATCCGAATTGGCCGATGAATGTTTTCGCGAGCAGCCAGCAGATGATCCCTGTAATCGGGAAAGCAATGACTATTGCCGCGATCAGCATTCTTATGCTCTCTCTTATCTCGGTATTCAGGAGCTGCGAAAATGTCGAACCCATGGATTTCAAGACCGCGAACTGCTTCTTTCTCGATACCATGAGACCTGATATCGAACTGTAAACGTTAAGAAGACAGATTGCTGATGAGATTGCCGTGAACACAATAAGCACGGTCCTGATGAGGTATGCAATGATCTCCCTGAACTCGGCGCCACTACTGCCGGCCTGGTTAAGTGCAAGATTCCCGCCAAGATCATTCAACTGTTTGGACAGGTCCATGAGCATTTTTACGGTTGCCTCGTTGTCGCAGTTAAATAAGATCCCCGTCTCCATTTCCTGAACATTGATCTTGTCGATGTATTCTGCAACGCTCATCGGGACGATTATGTTCAGTCCGCTTCCTGCCGTACCTTCCATGTAATCACTGATCTCATCTGTGTTTACTTTCTTTATCACCTTGAAATTTACGGGAGCACCATCAAGATCGATCTCCGGATGTGGCAGTTTATCCCACTCAAGACCATATTCCTCTGCATCTGCTCTGCTATGCGCGTTAGAGTAAAGAGGAATAACCTCGCCGTCATTAAATGCATACGGGTCTTTTACCTCAATATACTTGTAGTCTCTCGGACGCTTGGAGATAATCTGATCCGTTGAGAAATACGCATTTTTTATGAGAATGCAAGGTATCTCACCATCTCCATAAGATACAGCATTTACCTCCTTTGCCATCTTGTTAAACACTTCGTCTTCGAAAGCAATTACACTTAAGTAGGTTTTGCCGAAGTCAATACTCTTTAGTTCTTTTATATACTCATCCTTTGAAAGCTCGCCGGGTTCATAGAACATGCTCTCGATCTCATAATCTGCATTCCAATACTCATCGCTTAACAATTCAGACGGAAGCCTGATTGACCAAGAGTCAAATCTGATTACTGTGACATCACTCGTTCCTTCAGAATTTTTGATCATGTCGATAAGCTCGTCACGTTCCATCTGATCGCCTGTATCAATGACCACCATTGAATAGTTTCTGTCGTCGCCATATGTAATGCTGAGGCCATTGCTGCCCATCTTGTAATCAACCATCATCATAACGAGTGATGTTCCGAAATATACGGCAACAGTAACAAGGAAGAAGATCGCAACTGCTCTTATGATTCCCAATGACTTGCTCTTGTCGTTCTTAAAGAATCTGGAAGAAAGCATTCCTGCAGCTGACCTGCCTATAAGTCTGTCAGGATTTCCCTTAGCCTTATTTCTTGATTTTCCGGACTTTTTGGTGCCCCTGATACTTTCAATGGGGCCGACCTTGCTGATCTTACGTGCCGGGATCAATGCAGAGATAAATACAGTAATAATACTGAGGAGGATTACTGCGATCACTGATGCAGGACTGACTGCAAGTACAGGCTTCAGATTAAGAACGCCGGTACCGTCAAAGCTGAACAGTTTCTCTGCCATGGGTCCTGCAGTATTTGCTGCGATCTTAACTGTACCAAGACCTAATGCAAAGCCTATCGGGAGAGCCGGCAGGAGCATGATAAATGCTTCGAAATATACAGAGCTTCTCTTTTGCTTGCCTGTTGCACCGACTGAAGAAAGCATGCCCAGATACTTTGCCCTCTCGTCATAGGAGAGCGCGAAAATGTTATATATCAGCATGACCGAGATCAATGCGATAAGCACTACAAAGAATGCCTGTGCACCAAGGACTATAAAGTTAATCGAGTCCATCGATGAACTTCCCGAGAAAGCAAGCAAAGTATCATTTATCTCGTAGTTATCATCGCCGACGATCGATCTTATCTTGTACATGAATTGCGAATCGGTCTTCTTTGTATCAGTCATTAAAAGAGCATTAAATGTATCGCTCTGAATTGTCGTCTCATCAACAAACGAGATGGCTGAATACCATGCGCAGATCGGTTCCTCGAAGACAGGAACTTCGATGATTCCGACTACAGTAAAATCCTGTGAAAAACCCGTATCCTTGTGGATCTCTTCACCGGTCTTATAGAATTCATCTCCGAATTCCGTTCCCGGAACAAAATAGTACATGTTGTAAGGAGCTTCAACTGTCTCACCGGCAGGCACCTTGAAGACAGGATACTGTATTCCGAATGCGCCTGAAGTATTGTTATTCTTGAAATAACGTCTGAATGTGCTCGTGCTGATCGTATCACCGATCTTTACTGTCGAACCGTCTTTAATTGCCTGATCGCTTATAACGATCTCATTCCCGTTTTGAGGGAATCTTCCGTCAACAAGCTTTATATTCGTCCACTTAAATGCATCAGCCGAATATCTCCTTACATTGATGAACGGCTTTTCGGGCTTGGCAGACTGTTCGAAATCGGAATATTTAAGATCTTCAGTTATGGCGATCTCCGTTACCTCATCCAGGTCCTTGAGCTTTTCCAGTTTCTCCTTGTCGAGATTATATACCGCATAGTGATATGCACCCTTCTTGGCAGATGCAATATCCACAAAATACCTGTATGCCGTATCCTTACCGACAAGGACCGTCGTAAGCAGCATTACCATCAAAGCGATTCCGATGACCGATATCAGGGTACGCTTCATATTCATCTTCATGTGCTTTAAAGTCACCTGATGAACTATCTTTGTGTTTCTCATTTTAATTCCCCTAAGTTTTTCCTATTATCCTTTTATTCGCGGCCCATGAGATCCGTAACCCTGATACGGTCA
>JAEFBA010000080.1 GCA_016292145.1 Saccharofermentans sp. | reverse complement strand
GACTTTATCTGATGTCGTAATGCTCATCTCCTCCGCGCCGGACTCGAAAAGGATATCCGGATAAAAACGTCTTCCGGTAACATTCGAGATGACCTGATTTATGAGATAGCCTTTGCCTATATCCTTGCCGGCAGAGATACCGACATTGAGGACGTAGTCATCAGGAGTCAGTTCTATTTTCGAGATCGTGCTGATAGCACATCCGCCAACGCCCGTAATGACGACCTTGCCGGGCAATCCGGCAAGTGCTGAGGCTTCGCATTTAAGAGCTGTAAGAATGTATAACAAGTGAACTGCTCCGGTAGGTTTTTGATAATTATATTATAAAGTGTTAATATTAGTCGTCTTAAAAGACAACGGAGGATATTTATGGACAGATTACTTACAGGCCTTCAGCCCAGCGGCTCACTTACGATCGGAAATTATGCGGGCGGCATCTCGCAGGTCGTAAACTACCAGAAAGACTATGAGACATTGCTCTTCGTCCCTGATATGCATGCTATCACGGTTCCCCAGGATCCTGAGGCTCTGCACAGGAACATCATCAACGCCATCGCAATGTATATCGCATGCGGCGTCGATCCCGATCTTCCCAACATGCACATCTACATTCAGTCGGAGAATCTCTATCACGCTAATCTGTCCTGGATCTTCGAATGCCACACACCTCACGGTGACTTAACAAGAATGCATCAGTTCAAGGCTAAGTCAGCTCTTCACGAAGCTTTCACCGAAGGCCTCGTAACATATCCTGACCTCATGGCTGCAGATATCCTGCTCTACGATCCCAAGTACGTTCCTACAGGAATCGACCAGAAGCAGCACGTTGAGCTCGCAAGAAATCTCGCTATCAGGTTCAACAACCGTTACGGCGAACTCTTCAGGATCCCTGAGCCTTTGATCCCTACGATCGGCGCTAAGATCCGTGACCTTCAGACACCTACACAGAAGATGAGCAAGTCCACGGATAACCCGAAGGCATCAGTCTTCCTCTCCGATCCCGAGAAGACGATCAGAAAGAAGATCATGAGCGCAGTTACCGACTCTGACGGCATCATCAAGTTCGACGAAGACGAGAAGCCCGGTGTATCCAACCTTCTTACTATCTACTCAGTATTCACAGGCTGCGCTATCGAAGATGCAGTTGCCAAGTTCGAAGGCGGCGGATACGGTGACCTCAAGAAGGCCGTTGCTGACGCAGTCGTCGAGAAGGTCGTTCCTTTCCAGGACAAGTACAACGAAGTAATCTCCAGTGGCATCATCAACGACATCCTCGATGCAGGCCGCGATTACACAAACGAGATTGCAAAAGAGAAGTACGAACTCGTAAGAAAGGCAGTCGGATTCGGCAGAGTCTGAGTCTTAAAAACGCAGGCAAGTAAACAAAAACGAAAAAGGAGATGAATACCTCATCTCCTTTTCCTTTTCCAAAATCTACTCCCTTATCACCAATAAGTGCATTTTGGGTTTTGTCAAAGCCCTTATTCCCTTTCTTTGACGTTCCCCTTACTCCAATTAGATTTTAAGAAATACTAATATTTCCTGTCCATAAAAATCGTATATACCAAATTACCAAACAGGAAATGCCGGGGAAATATCCGATTTGTCTTTAGTGCACTAAAATGCACTCTGAAGCCGTCATACGCGGCATCACAGAGGTTTATGCGGGGTGTTTTCGAGCGCTTCGGAAAGCAAAAAGCCGGAAAATTCATTCCGGCTTTTTTAGTTCTCGATTTTAAATAGGCATCTTATTGAATGTCGTATCTTGGTCGGGTTACTTATTCTTCAAGAAGCTTATATAAAATCTTATATAGTGCCATCGCTTCACTCTTATCGAGCTTCACGCATGAGCCGATCTTCCCGGGCAGTTCCTTTGCTTTCTTATATAAAGCCTTGCCCTCTTCAGTGAGAGTAATAACAACTACTCTCTCGTCCTCTTCACTCCTGGTCCTCTTAATGAGTCCCTGCTTCTCCGTATTCTTAAGCATCGGGGTAACCGTTCCGGTGTCGAGCATAAGTCTTCTGCAAAGCTCGCCTACCGTGATGTTGTCTTTCTCCCAAAGTACCAAGAACATTATGTATTGCGTATACGTAATGCCCAGCGGCTTAAGGTGCGGTGTGTATAAGTTTACCACTTTTCTGGACGCTGCATAGAGGGGAAAACAAAGTTGTGAATCAAGTCTCATGGATTCATCGATCTTCATTCTTAATACACCTTCTCAGATAAGACTTTCAACGCACTTTCTGACGTCCTTCATGTCAGCCGTAGGCTCGAACCTTGCGACCACATTTCCGCTCCTGTCGACAATGAACTTTGTGAAGTTCCACTTGATGTCCGGCTTAGAAGCATAATCCTTGTCGCTCTTTGCGAGCATCTTGCTCATGACGAGGGCTGTGGGACCCTTGCCGAATCCTTCGAAGCCCTTCTGCTCCTTAAGATACTTAAAAAGAGGAAGTGCATTCTCGCCGTTGACGTCAGACTTCTTCATCTGGGGGAACTGTGTCTTGTACTTAAGCTGGCAGAACTCGTGGATCTCTTCATCGGTGCCGGGTGTCTGTCCCGCGAACTGGTTGCAGGGTACGTCGATGACTTCGAATCCCTTGTCGTGGAGGTCTTCGTACATCTGCTCGATCGGCTTATAGTGAGGTGTGAAGCCGCAGCCTGTTGCGGTATTAACGATAAGTATTACCTTGCCTTCGTAATCCTTGAGAGAGATCTCCTCTCCCTTGGGTGTAGGTACTGTGAAATCATATATTGACATGTTGCTTTCTCCCTTCGTTTTGTATTTGATTAAATTATATTGTGTCAAATATAAAACGTATATTTCAGATCTATGTTTTTATGTTCAGTTTTTGTCCTAAAAACGGGTGGCTGTAATCACGATACCGTGATATAATTCAACTGGGCACAGATAGGAGAATAAAAATGCCGATACTGTCCAGATTCTACGGAATAATTATCCGTATGTACTTTCAGCAGGCAGAACATAACCCGCCACATATTCACGCTATATATGGCGACAATGTTGCTGCCGTAAGTATTCAGACATGTGATGTCCTGGAAGGACACTTACCGCTCAAAGAACTATCTATGGTTAAAGAATGGGTTGGTATTCACAAAGAAGAACTAATGGAAATATGGAACACTCAAGAGTTCAAAACTCTTTCGCCATTAAAAAGGGGGCATAACATGTTTCACAAGGTAAAAGCTGTATCTGCATTGCCGGATTTCAGATTAAGCGTACAGTTTGCCGAAGGCGTAACCAAAATCTATAATGTCGAGCCGCTATTTTCCAAATGGGAGTCATTCCGTGATTTGGAAGATTCCGAGCTTTTCTCCAGCGTCGAAGTTGATGTAGGAGGATATGGGATTATCTGGAATGACGAACTTGATCTGTCATGCGACGAATTATTCGAAAATGGCAATACAATAAAAACTCCTTTTGACGGACTTATGGCATTCACCGACGCGACTGAGCTATGGGGCTTGAATGAGAGTACTCTTCGCAAAGCAATCGCATATGGGAAACTGGTAAGCGGAGTTGATGCCTGCAAGTACGGTAAACAATGGGTCATTTCAACTGAAGCAATGCTCCGTGAATACGGTCAACCAAAAGCAGGTTAATATACTAACTGATCAAAAGGCACCCTTCCAAGGATGCCTTTTCTTGATTATTTATATACTTATATGATTCCGTTTTCCTTAAGCCAGGCGGATACATCTTTCGGCATGGCTGAGCCGCCGGAATAGTGGATCGACAGGCCGTCTTCCAGAACCGCATCGGGTGCGAGCTTTGCGATCGCTGTCAGGCTCTGGCCGAACTTGCCGCCGCCGTGGGAACAGAAAGGAAGTATGCGCTTGTTTGTAAAGTCATACTGTTCAAGGAAGGATGCGATCGGCATCGGGATCGACGCCCACCAGTTCGGATAACCTAATATGATCGTGTCATATTGATCCCAGTTCTCGACCTTGCCCTTGATCTCCGGTCTGGCCTGATTATGCTGGTCTTCCTGAGCCTGCATCAGGACAGTGTTGTAGCTTGATGAGTATGGCTTTACAAGCGTGATCTCGAAAATATCGGCGCCTGTCTGCTTCTGTATCTCATTTGCGATCTTTCTGGTATTACCTCCCCACGAGAAGTAAACGATCAGGACCTTTCCGCCTGCCTTTGCCGTGGTGTCCGATGCTTTGGCATTTACGGCTCCCGTGCGGTTATAATCCGCATTTCTTACCAGGCGCACACCGAGGTTATAACTTGCAAGATCCGCCTCTCCTGCTGCTCTGTATGCACTTCTCATGTTCTTTCCGAAGTCATTCCATCCGCCGCCGCGGTAAACGTGTCTTGTGCCGGTTGCAGCACCGGTGGGATCTGTTTTCGCGGTCACATCGTAATCGCCGTAGTAATCCCAGCACCACTCATTTACATTGCCGTGGCAGTCGTAAAGGCCCCAGTCATTGGGCTGGAAACTGCCGACGTCGACCGTTGTCTCACGGTACTCGCCGGGCCTTGCCTCGAGCACGGAATCATTGAAATAATTCTCTTCGATCTCATAAGGATAGTGCCCGTAGAAATTAGCTTCCGTCGCATCAAGTGACTTCTTCAGATTGAAAGGTGTCACCGTGCCCGCACGGCATGCATATTCCCACTCTGCCTCAGTCGGAAGTCTGTATCCGTTAGCGGAGATGTCCCAGCTTACTCCGTCTTCCGTTACCGTATAGACCGGTGTGAGACCTGCCTCCTTGCTCTTGGCGTTCGCGAAAGCAATGGCATCAAGCCAGGAGATATTCTCTACAGGGAGCTTATCGCCTTTGAAATTGCTTGGATTGCTGCCCATCAGACGCTCATATTCTGCCTGTGTGGTCTCATAAGCATCGATATAGAAGGACGATACACTTACTTCATGCTGCGTCTCATCTTCGATGCGCCAGTTCTCCGTCTCAGGGCTTCCCATAAGGAATTTGCCGCCATTTATCAGGAGGAAACCGTCGCCGATCTTTGTAAGATCAGGACCTGCCGAGGTTTGGACCGTCTCATCGCCTGAAGTCGGAGGAACCGTGCTTTCCGTAATCCGGGAAGATGTCTCCGGTGCGGAAGGCTCCCAGCCCGAATTGCTCATATCATCAGCTGTATTTTTCGAGAAGATCATATTCATCACCAATCCTATTATTACCGCGCACAGAATGAATATCAGATGTATCGGCTTCTTATTCGTCTTGTCGCTGCTCCTGCTCTGAACGCCTGATATCAGGGCGGTCTTCTCACCGAGGAATGCCCAGAAGATCAGTATCAGAATGTTCTCGGTAAATACGAGTACTCCGGCCTTCTCATAATCGAGAAATGCAAAAGGCACTCTGAAGAACAGATAATCAAAGACCCTGTTCTGAATGAAAAAGTACAAGCCGGCACCTGCTGCCAGGCAGAACACGGCAGACAGAACTGTCTTGACCTTATCAGTGATCTTGAATCCTGCAGTTATCACCGGAACATGAAGTCCCAGGTGGATGCCCATCAGTACGAATGACCAGTGAGACATTGAAAGGTGCATCTGTCTTGCGAGCGAGACCTTTACCATTCCGTACATGAAAGGGACTGCGTGTCCGCTCATCGACATGCCGCTTACCGCTGTCATGGCCATGGACAAAAGGAGCAGTATTGCCGCGGCAGTCAGCAGTATCCGATATCCGGTGTACCTGCCTTTGAAAAGCGCGCCATACCATTTCCTGTTTAAGATCTGGTGTACGATGACTGTCACCGTCATTCCGATACCTATCCATTCGTGCAGGAAATCACCTGTCACCTGGAAGGCCATCAGGCAAAGAAGGAGGACAGTCATTAAGACATCGACACTTCTTTTGATGACCATGCTGTTCTTTTTATCTTTCATAAGCCGTCCTCCTCCGTTCTTTATTTACTGAATGCCGCTAATCCAGGACCTTAAGTCATCTTCAGAAGGGCCCGCGCCGAACCTCTTACCGTCAAGCCAGTTTCCTGAGCCGGCGTTTTCTGCAAGGATCTTGCCGCTTCTTCCGATTCCGCTGCTGCTTGACGTGCAGAACGGGATAACTGTCTTGCCGTCGAAATTATATTTCTCAACGAATGTGTCCATGATCCTCGGAGCCTCTCCCCACCAGATCGGATATCCGATATAGATGGTCTTGTAGCCGTCGAAAGATACATCCCCGCTTGCTATGCCGGGACGAGCTTTGGAGTCGTTCTGTTCCTTTGTCGTGCGGCTGTTCTTATCATTCCAGTTAAGATCATCGCTTGTATAAGGCTGCTCCGGAACTATCTCATAAAGGTCACCGTTCGTGATCTTGGCGATCTTCTCAGCTACGTCCTTGGTCGTTCCTGTTGCCGAGAAATAGACTACCAGAACATCCTTCCCGCTTTCTGTCGACTGTTCCGCGGTAGTATCTTCTGATGAGGCATTAGTCTCTTCTGTCACCGTAGCCTCAGTCTCTTTGGTGGTTTCTTTGGTCTCCTGTGTCGCAGAAGTCTGTGTTGTAACTGACTCCGTTGCTCCGCCGCATGCCGCGAGCGATAATGCGAGCATCGCACATGTGATCAACGATATTATCTTTTTCATATATATTCTCCTGTCTCAGATTGCTTTATTCTTTCCAAACTTCTTTTGCCAGACGGAATACTGCCCATCCCTTGGGCCATCCCGTATACATGGTCGCATGGGTTATCACCGCAGCGATCTCCTCTTTGGTCACACCATGTGCTTTGGCATTCTGCAGATGATATGTCAGTGAAGAATCGGTTATGCCTGAAGCCATCAGTGATACGACCGTAATGATGCACTTCGTCTTAACGTCTATCGCTTCTTCATTCCACACTTCACCGAAGAGGACGTCATCATTAAGATGTGCGAACATCGGCGCAAAACTCCCGAGCTGCTCTCTTCCTGCCGTCTGTACTATCTTTTCGCTCATTTGAAATTCCTCCTTATGCCCTTTATAAGATCCTCATCAGACAGTCGTATGTGATATCGAAGACCGTCTGGTATTTGAAATCGACTTTTGCTTCCTTCATTGCTTCCTTCTGCTTCTCTGTCACTGATGTGTACGGATAGATGCCGAACATGAAAGGGAAAAACACATAGATGATGCTTCTGATCTCCTGGGCTGATTTGCCGGGAAAGAATTTCTCAAGAAGCTCATTCATGTTCTTCAGCGACTCTCCGTAAGCCCTCTTGAACGAAGACAGGAACTCCGGTCTGCTGTTGGCTTCCATATCGTAGTTATTCATTGAAAGGAGCTTTAAAAGCTGCGGCCTGGCGGCTAAAGACCTGGCGATCTTTTTCGCAAATTCTTCCTGCGTCAGCGTGTTGTTATCCTCCAGGATGGATCTGAGATCAACGTTCCAGCGGCTGTATTCTCTCTCAAAAAGTGCGAGAAAGATCTCTTCCTTCGTCTGGAAATAGTTGTAAATGGATGTCCTCGTAAATGAAGTGACATTGCCGATATCCTTAAGCGTGATGTCCTTAAAGCTCTTCGTCTGATACAGGAGCTCACATGCATTTACGATCTCTTCTTTTCTTGCTGCTGTAAGTTCGGGTGATCCTTTAGGCATATTCCGTATTCCTTTCACACAACAGTATTCTGACTTCGTGTCAGAATAATCTTAATGCCATTCTGACATCGTGTCAATATGTTTGGTCAGATAACAAAAGATCTGAAACAAAAAGGACTGACTCCTGTTATGGAATCAGTCCTGTATTTTGCCGTTTTTAAGTATCATTAATTCTCGTTCGGATATACCAGACGCCTGTCGGTATCGAACCACTCTGCTACCGTTCTGAATGCTTTAACGATGACCTTGCCGCTCTCAGTGATCGAGTAAGAGCCGTCGGGATTCTGCTTGATGGTGCCTGTCTCGACCTGCTCGTTGAAACGCTTCTCGAAAGCGCCGTAATCAGTTACATACTTTGATGTGAATACTTCTCCGACGGATTCCTGTGTGAAGGTCTGGTCGGAATTCTCTTCCATGTAGCTTAACATGAATACCGATACCGAACGCTCGACCGTGACCGGAACAAGTACGAAGAGAACCGTATTAACGCAGCAGAAGATAACGAACATCATTATGATGTCCCTGACCGTGATAAAGCCCCAGAATTTTCTGACAACGCCCATGACGACCGCAGCGACTATGCCTGTAATTACGATGAATGCGATTCCCCTGTACATGAGGACTTCCATATTCTTCAGAAGTCCCGTGTGGAATAATCCTACAAACATTACCGAACATACGAGATAAATAAGAATATATATTCCTATAAGTCCAAGTACGTTGCCTACAGTTCCGCCGCTCTTGCTGGTCTTAGTCATTACCGATCTCCCCGCTCTTTTTCTTTATATCTTCAGTCGCAAGCGCCTTAGCCTTCTCGATCGGATCTGCAATATAAGCGATGCCGCTCTGGCTTATCTGGATAGCCGTTCCGCAGAACTGGCAGAAACCCGTAGAGCCTTTTCTGATACGGTTGCCGGTAGAACCGCAGTTAGGGCATTCGACAGCGACGCTCGCACGCGCGATCTCGTCCTCCAGCATCGTTCTCCGGTGTCTTGCGTTCTCTTCTATTGCTTTTTCTCTTGAAGCTTCAGCCTGAAGACGCGCCCTCTCGGATGCTGTCCTTGAACGCTCGATCTCCTGTTGCTTTAAAATGTGATCGCTTACTCTGAAGCCTATTCTAACTAAACTGCCTAATCCTATCCCAAACATAGTATTCCTCCTTTGGAACCTATACATATTCCAACGATTATTTTACCATGTTTGATAGTTCTCTTGCCAGTCTTGAGACGGGGAATCCGACGACGTTCGCATAGTCTCCGTCGATCCTTTTGACCAGGAGCGCGCCCATATCCTGAATGCCGTATCCGCCTGCTTTATCGAACGGGGATCCGGTGTCTATATAATCTGAGATCAGCTGTCTCTGATAGTCGTCCAGGCTGTTGAATTCGACAAGAGTCTCTTCGGTAAAAGTCTTTTTGTTCGCGCCCTCGAAAACAGCGACTCCGGTCGCAACAATATGCGTATGTCCGGACAGAAGCGAAAGCATATTAAAAGCTTCCTCCCTGTCAGCAGGTTTCCCGAAGATGATGTTGTCTAAGATGACCGAAGTATCTGCGCCTATGACGATCGTATTCTCCTTCTCCTCGTCGGACAGAGAGTCGCAGACAGCCTTAGCCTTTATCTCAGCTAAATGCTCGCTTACCTTGAGCGCGGGAACGCCGTCCTCTTCCATCTTTATCTCTGCGGCACGTTCGTCGACATCTGCAGTTATCACTTCGAATTTATCCGTAATCAAAGACAGCAATTCGCGCCTCCTGGGAGACGCGCTTGCTAGGATTATTCTCTTATTACTCTTTAAAGAACCCACTCTGTTCATCACTGACCCGGCTTCGGCGGAGGTGCAAAGATTCCGGGCGGTACGACAGGTCCGTCAGAAGAACCGTAGCTCTCGATCTCCTTTTCGAGATCGTTGAAAAGATCATCTACGGAAGGTTCCTTTGCAAAGGCAGCGGAATTTGCCGCAGCGCCGAATGAAGGCTTAGCGGGCTCTTCCTTGGCTGCTCCGAAAGAAGCATTGGAAGATGACTTGAACGGGTTCGTATTGGCAGGCGCGGAGCTTGCTCCGGGCGCCTTAAATGCACTGTTGATAGGCTCTGTCTTCGTTGCGGCAGAAGGGGCTGCAGAAGGACTCGGGAAAGTCGTAGCTGAAGCCGGCTGTCTTAAGAAGCCGCCTGATGATGTATCCTCGGAAGACTTGGACAAGCCGCCGGAAGGTGCTGCAGAAGGTCTGGCAGCGTTATTTGCAGGTGTGTTCTGAGGTCTTGCAAATCCGCCTGCTCTGGGGAATCCGGCAGAAGGTGCGGGCTTCGCCTTCGGCTCAGGTGCCTTGAATGCTGAATTGATAGGCTGTACAGGCTCTGCCTTAGGTGCAGCAGGAGCTGCAGAAGGCTGAGGTCTTGCAAATCCGCCTGCTCTCGGGAAACCTGCAGAAGGTGCGGGCTTCGCCTTCGGCTCAGGTGCCTTGAATGCTGAATTGATAGGTTCAGTCTTCGTTTCTGCTGCAGGTGTTGCGGAAGGCTGTGTTCCGGAAAATCCCGGTCTCGGGAAACCTGAAGATGCAGGTGCGGAAGGCTTCGGTGCTTCAGCAGCCTTAGGAGCAGCGGGCGGGATAATAGACTTTGCCGGCTCTGATGCCTTGGGTGCTGAAGGCGGAATGATCGACTTGGCGGGCTCTGCTGCCTTAGGAGCTTCGGGAGCCATCGGTGCCTCAGGCTTATTTGTCTGAGGGATGATCGACTTCGGCTTCTCAGGTGCGGGAGTCTCTACTCTCGTAAACTTTGTAGGTGTGCCGCCGAATCTGAAAGTGGTCTCGCTGTTGAGCTTAGGCTCATCTTCTTCAGAGAGCTTTGACTCCTCAGGATCCTTCAGAGTGGTCATGGGGCTGATCGACTTGTTCTCTTCCTTCTCTGCTTCGGCAGCTCTTGCGGCAACCTTTGCAGCAGCCGCTGCAGCGAGCTTCGTGTGAGCAGCAGGTCTCATGGGAGTCTCTGCTGAAGTTGAAGCAGCATGTGCCTTTGAAGTAACGCTCTGCTGCTGCTTAAGTCTTGCATCCATTGCATCGGCTGATGTCTTGCGCTCAGTCGTTGTCTGTGTTGCAGCTGCAGCCTGTACTCCGCCGCGCTGTGCGCCTTCGATAGTATCCTTGAGTGAATCCTTGAAGCTGATCGTAAGCTCAGGAAGGACACCCTTGCTGTTGTCTTCGAATCTTGCATCCGGATTATCACTGAAGAGAGTATATGCTTCCTTCGGATTCTCCTTATGCGTGATCTTATAGTAGAAGTCAACAAGCTTAGCCAGAGACTTGCTCATGACGAGCTTTGAAGCTGTCTTGACGGGTGCGTCGTTGCCCTGGATCTCATTTACATCCTGGAAGAACTCACCGCTGGTCTTGTAGTCGCCGGATACGATGTAGCCTGCGCCGGGCTCGCCCTTATCTGCCAGAGTGAGCATTGCATTTGCAACGTCTCTTACGTCGACGAATGCGCGGCCGCCCTGCTTCGGAGGGATAGTTCCGTTATTCAGATAGCTGTTCAGGACCTTGTTGATCTCATAATCTTCGGAGTAACCGGGTCCGATAATAAATGTAGGAAGAACCATTACCGCATTAAGTCTGTTAAGCGATACCTTCTCCATTACATAAGCAGCTGCTTCTGCCTTGGATTTAGCATATTCACCTTCAACCTTGTTGCGGTCAAAATGGATCGTTAAGTCTTCGCCCTTTACCTCAGGATTGAGCGCATAAGCAGAGCTTAAATAAACGAGCTTTCCTACCTTACGCTTAAGGCACATATCGACGATGTTCTCGGCGCCGATAACATTAACTCTTCTCATTGTGAGATTCGTTGAATCAGAAAGCGATACATATTCATCAGTGTGGAACAGGATAGCTGATCTGGGGTCCTCAAGATCGAAAAATTCGATCATGGAGTCCTTATCAGTGGAAATACCGTAGCAGATCTCGATGTTGGGATTGTTACGATAGATCCTGGTATCAGAGAGCTCGCTCATGAGGATTCTCACTTTTTCTCCACGCTGGAGAAGCATACTGATAACAGTCTTTCCTAAAGCGCCTTCGCCGCCTGATACAAGATACTTAACCGCCATACGTTTTCTCCTCGGCTAATTGTTTGCTGTTCGTAAATACGAGGTCTTAATTTGTTCATTCATTTATTTATCACCCGGAATCAGCAATTTGCATAAAATCAGATAATAAATAATTACGTATATTTTACACTCTTAACTAGCGAGGTGCAAAAACTAATTTAAAATGATTGTTGACTTTTCTGTAACGCAGATATATTCTTATGTCACATTTCGGCTATGAAATGCATACAACTGAATAACTGCTAAAGGCTGTGACGAAGAAAGCCGCAGAGATTCGTTCAATACAGAGAAGTGCTATAAGCTGAGAGGCACGTGACGATATTTGCAACAAGCTATCCCTTCCGAGCCGGCATTCCGAAAAGGATCTTATCCCGAGTAGACAGTGCCCGTAATGCTGCGTTAATGCAAAGGAGTTGTTAGACTTCGTAAGTGGCAAACAGACGTGTTTGCAAATTGAGTGGTACCGCGGATTTATATTCGTCTCAATGTCCAAGTAGGATGTTGGGGCTTTTTTTTTG
>JAEFBA010000144.1 GCA_016292145.1 Saccharofermentans sp. | reverse complement strand
CATCTGCTCTTGCCTGCGGATTGTTCCTGAGATATCCCGTGCCCCTGAGAGCGTTCGGTGAAGGTATTGCATCAAGCCCTGATTCTTTAAGTCTTTGACAACCCAGATGATACTTCCATAAAACACGTGGAGACCCGGAACAGCCCCATGACGGACTGATTATCGCTATGTTATCACCTCTATGAAGTCTTCCGGGTTTGATCATCATCTATTCGCTTATCCTGTTTATTTTCTATACTAAGAGCTTCTTCTCAGATACGGAGATTATAACATGTGTTTAGCTTTTGATTATTTGTCTAAGGGGCGCATCGCAGGGATGTGCATTAAAGAGAATATATAGATAACATTGACTTAAATAGTATATAACACTAATAATCCACATAGTATTTGCTTGGAGAGTATTTTATGAAGACATGTCCTAATTGCGGAGCAACACAGGCTGATTCACTGCCTGCATGCAATCTGTGCGGATATTTATTTCCGGGTGTCCAGAACCCTGTAAAACGACGTTTTGAAAAACGGGTATTGATAGCTCTTGTTTCAGATCTTGTGTCCATTATTGGTACTGTATTATTTTTTAATTTTATCTGGATGCAATCCTATCAACTTAATTCCGCTTTGATGGCGTTGTATAACATATTGATCTTAGCCATGGTCTTCATCACGGCGGCAGGCCCCGTACTGGGTCTGATATTTTCGATCGTAGGCCTAAAGAAAACAAAGAGTATGGGAACAAAAGGAAAACCCTTTGCCATAGCAGGAATAGTTATTTCTTCGATCCTGTTGCCGTTAGCGTATTTCTTTATATATATTTTTGTCCTCGCCATTAATTCATAAGGTTGCGGATTGGTTATATATCTGTGATGTCCATTCACGATTTTCCGGTGCAATAGCCTACTACACGGCCGACGGCCACGATATTGCCTGTATTTCCTTCTGCATCCGTATCAAGGCTGTCCATGAAGTCCTGGAGCTTTATAGCCGGAGTTCCGAGGCTGCCCTTGACTCTTTCTACTGGTGCTTTAAGCGCGAAAACATAGATGTTGTACTGATTTGTTGATCCCGACGGAGGGTTAGGTCCGACGTAATCGGCGTGAGATGTTTCACCTTGAGAGAAAGCAGAAGTTGCCCAGCCCTGGGGGAGGTTTGTTTCGGTGATACCGTCTTTCTTCCAGTGGATGATGTTTGCGGCGGTCAGGTCGACCATGTAGATGACATAAGTGGTTGCGCCTTCTACGGGCTCCCAGGAGAGCTGCGGAGAGGCATTCCCGCCCTGGAATACACAGTCATCGATCCAATACTTGCCGTCAAGGCTCTCTGAGGTGACCTTAAAGGCCGTATAAGCACTGACGAATTTATCATCGCTGTTATCAACCGGTTCTTCAGCAGGTGCTTCGGTTGTGGTTTCGGTAATAGCGGATGCTTCAGTTGACGGAGCAGGTTCTTTAGCGCAGGCTGCTATGCCTAAAGCGAGTGTTCCAATGAGGATAATTGAAAGAAATCTACGCATATTGTCTCTCCTTACATGTAGTGAAAAACTGTTGATTATCCGTACTTACCCGTGACAGTTTCCGCCACCACAGCCATGGCTGCCGCATTCGTGATCCTCGTGATGATCGTGGTGATCGCACTTTGCATCAGGATCATAAGCCAGATTACCGGCTAAAAGAGCATTAACCGCATCATCTGCATTTCCCTGAACACCACCGTAGAGCTTGATGCCGGCTTCAGCCAGAGCCATCTGGGCACCCATGCCGATTCCACCGCAGATAAGCGTGTCAACTGAATACTCCTGAAGAAAACCGGCAAGAGCGCCGTGGCCACTTCCGTTTGTATCAACGATCCGGCTTCCAACGATCTTACCGTCAGCTACAGAGTAGATCTTAAATTGTTCTGTATGTCCGAAATGCTGAAATACATTTCCGTTTTCATAAGTTACTGCAATATTCATAAGTATGCCTCCTTTAACTTTTGGAAATCATGATTAATTATATAGCAAATCCTATAGGACAACCTGTCCTGCCATTGTATTACTCAAGCGCAGGGTTTATCTAAAGCCGTAGAAAAGAACTCCGGCACCTGCAGAAATGATGATCAGAAGAATCGGAGAGATCCCGTTCTTCTTTATTTTTCTGGAACCCCAATAAACAACACCCAGGACAACCGCCATGATAACAGCCCTGATATCTATCCCGGAAAACTTGCTTCCAAAGCAATTCTGAACCATCAAATAGATGCCCA
>JAEFBA010000143.1 GCA_016292145.1 Saccharofermentans sp. | reverse complement strand
ATTCAGAAAAAGATAGAAAAGAGCGTTTTTCTATCTTAAACACCTTAAAAAACCGGCTTTAAGATAGAAAGGCGTCAGTGTTTAAACATAATTCTATGATAGAATTAATTGGCTGAATGAAGGAGTCTATATGGCTGAGAAAAAGAATGACATAAACTGGTTTCCGGGGCACATGAGAAAGGCCTTAAACGAGACCGGCGAGAGGTTAAAGCTCGTCGATATCGTTTATGAGACGTGTGATGCGAGAATACCCTTTTCGAGCAGGAATCCGGAATTAGATAAGATAATAGGAACAAAGCCCAGGATCGTTATCCTTAACAAGGCGGATCTGGCAGATCCTTCGAAGACTGCGCGCTGGATCAGCAGTTTTGAGTCTGACAATACACGTGCATGCGCGCTCGAGAGCACGCACAAGAAGGGCTTTGACAAGCTTAACGCCATCACTATGGAGATGATGAAGGATAAGCTCGGGAAGGCCGCTGAGAAGGGCAGGATCGGCCGTCCTGTAAGAGTAATGGTTGTAGGCGCGCCGAATACCGGAAAGTCAACGATAATCAACGCTCTGGCAGGCAGGAAAGCTGCCGTTACAGGAGATAAGCCCGGCGTTACCAAGGATTTCAAATGGATCATGACAGGCGGCAGATTAGAGCTCATGGACATGGCTGGCGTGTTGTGGCCGAGGATCGCCAATGCTAAGAGCGGCATTTGTCTTACGGCTCTCGGCTCTGTGAAGGAAGAGATAACGGATGTCGTCAAGGTCGCTTATGAGACGATGAAGATCATGATCGGCATTTATCCTGATCTTATAAGCGAGCGTTACGGCGTTGATGTCGAAATAAAAGAGTCTGAGGATGAAGGTTATTATCAGGATCCTTATTATGACCTTTTCCTTGCGATGGCAAAGAAGAGAGGCTGCATCATGAGCGGCGGAAGGATCGACGAAGAGCGCTTTGCAAGGCTCTTCCTAAACGACTTAAGAGAAGGCAGGATGGGAAGGATCACGTTAGAACTTCCTGAGGATTTTAAGTAACAGAGGATATAATTATGGCCAAGCTTACAGAAGAACAACTGGTCGCAAAATATGAGGCGATGTACGAATACGAGAAGGACTGCTTTGCCAAGGGCTTCAAGATGGTGGGCGGAATTGACGAAGCAGGAAGAGGACCTCTTGCAGGCCCTGTCGTTGCGGCTTGCTGCATACTTGATCCCAATGTGAAGATCTTAGGTCTCGACGATTCGAAAAAGCTGTCCGAGAAGAAGAGGGAAGAGCTTTTCGTGACCATAAAGGAAAAGGCGCTGGCATATGCAATCTGCAGTTCTTCTGCTGAAGAGATCGATCAGATCAATATTCTCGAAGCAACGAAAAAAGCGATGAGAAACTGCGTAAAAGAATTAGCTTCCAAAGGCATGTCTCCCGACATCCTGCTTATCGATGCAGTTAATCTGTCGGGCACGGGACTTGATGTCATTCCGATCATAAAAGGCGATGCAAAATCAGATTCGATCGCTGCTGCATCGATCCTTGCGAAGGTCACAAGAGACCACGTGATGATGGATTATGATGTGCAGTATCCTGGCTACGGATTCGCTAAGCATAAGGGGTACGGCACTAAGGATCACTACGCTGCGATAAGGGAAAAAGGCATGACTCCGATACACAGAAGATCATTCCTGAAAGTCATACACTAATCAAGGCGTTGTGACATTTTTCGAAAAGTATTGACTTTGTGGCAAAGTTTAAGTATTATATCGCTCGTGAAAGAAGAACATCCGTTTCTCACCTCAAGCGGCAATAAGCTTGTAAAGAGGTCAATAACTAGATAATTAACCTATTTTTTGAGGGGTTGCCATTAAGGCAGGGTAGTTATGAGAGAACGGATTTTATCCGTTCTTTTTTTATGTAGTTAAAGTAAGTCTTAAACAAGGAGGTGGCTACCATCGCTAAGACCAATGAAAATCAGATGATTAACGGAGCTATCAAGTTCCCTCAGGTTCGTCTCATTGACGCAGAAGGACAGATGATCGGTGTAGTTCCGATCGAGGAAGCTCTCAAGAGTGCTGAAGAAGCTGATCTGGATCTCGTCTGCATCTCACCCAATCCTGATAACCCGGTTTGCAGAGTTATGGATTACAACAAGTTCCTTTTCGAGAAGGGTAAAAGAGAGAAGGAAGCCAAGAAGAAGCAGAAGGAGACAGAACTTAAGGAAGTCGGCTTAAAGCTTACAACAGACGTTCACGATGTCGAAGTAA
>JAEFBA010000079.1 GCA_016292145.1 Saccharofermentans sp. | reverse complement strand
TGCAGGGTACTATCCTTGCTCACGTTGACGGTAAGGTTCCGAACCTTTTGATCCACATGCCTGACCAGACAGCTTACTCTCTTGGTGAGCTCATCTACTTCTTCGAGAAGGCTTGCGGCATCTCAGGCTACCTCCTCGCCGTAAATCCTTTCAACCAGCCCGGCGTTGAGGCTTACAAGAAGAACATGTTCGCTCTTCTCGGCAAGCCCGGTTACGAGGACCAGAAGGCTGCACTCGAGGCAAGACTTAAGAAGTAAAATAAGGCAAGCAATTGCTTTGAACAGACGGGGGTTCGCTGATCTGGCGGCCCCTGTTCTTATGTCTATTGAAGCTGATATATGAGTTGCCTATAATATTGCTAAAAAAGACATTTTCAAGGGGAATAGGGAGGATCTATGAAAAGAAAGCTTTTATCAGTTGCAATGGCAGTTGTTATGTCAGTAGTATGCCTGGCCGGTTGCTCAGGCGGTTGGTCCAGGTCTGCTTTCATAAGCGCAGCAAAGAAGTATGGCTTGAAAGAGCTTGATGGTGACAAAACACTCCGCGAAGTCTTGCTGGATGAGGAAGAAAGTGCGTCTGTCTATTATGTTGAAAAAGATAATAAGCTGATGCAGCTCGAGGTCAGGGATTATGCTCCTGATGCAGAAGTGAAAGAATTTGTAAGAGCCATAGAGACAATTGGGAAAAACGACAATAAGTTACATTGTTCGACTTATGTCTATTACTTAACTCTCGAAGACAGTAAAAATGCAAAGAAGACTTATAAACAACTAGCAAAAAACTTCGCTAATCCCGGAGATAAGGAGGCTGAGCCCGAAGAAGGAGAAAAGAATGGTGTAACTTATACCATCTGCTATATCGGATCTGAAGATCTCCAGAATGTGAAAGAAGACTATACGGGTGAGCTGGCATATGGTGTTTATTTAAAGGATAACAAGATTGTTTGGATCAGAAGCCATTTTGATTCTGATCTGGATAACGACTACGTAGAAAGCATTTGCAAATCATTAGGGTTAGTATCTCCTTATACGCTGAAATAAACTTATTCACGGTATATCTATATTCTCGTTATTGTACGAGCAAGTTGCTCGAATCTTTGCTATATCTTTGTTATAATAATGCGCGAATTTATTAAAGAATGAGGTAGATACTATGATTTCCACACTCGAAAACGGCGCTTGGCTCATTAACGGCGCAGAACTTATTGAAGATAAGGCAGGTGCAGCTGAAGCGGTTGCAGCCAAGTCCGGCAAGGCCGCTGACAAGGCATCCGCTAAGCAGGGCACTATCGCTTACGGCATCTTAAAAGATCACAACACATCAGGCAATATGGAGCAGCTTAAGATCAAGTTCGACAAGCTGACTTCACACGACATCACATATGTAGGCATCATCCAGACAGCAAGGGCTTCAGGACTTGAGAAGTTCCCGATCCCTTATGTTCTTACAAACTGCCACAACTCCCTTTGCGCTGTTGGCGGCACGATCAATGAGGATGACCACATGTTCGGTCTTACTGCTGCAAAGAAGTACGGCGGTATCTATGTACCTCCTCATCAGGCTGTTATCCACCAGTATGCAAGAGAGATGCTCGCTACATGCGGCGGCATGATCCTCGGCTCTGACTCACACACACGTTACGGTGCGCTCGGTACCATGGCTATGGGTGAGGGCGGTCCTGAGCTCGTTAAGCAGCTCCTCTCGCAGACATATGACATCAAGATGCCTGACGTTATCGCTATCTACCTTACAGGCGAGCCGATGAAGGGCGTAGGTCCTCAGGACGTAGCTCTTGCAATCATCGGCAAGGTATTCAATTCAGGCTATGTAAAGAACAAGGTCATGGAGTTCGTAGGCCCCGGTGTTGCTAGCCTTTCAGAGGATTTCAGGATCGGCATCGACGTTATGACAACTGAGACAACATGCCTTTCTTCAATCTGGCAGACAGATGAGAAGACGAAGGAGTTTTTCGATATCCACGGAAGATCAGGCGACTACAAGGAGCTCGCACCTGCTGACGTTACATACTATGACGGTGCAGTTGTTGTTGATCTCTCAACGGTAAAGCCTATGATCGCTATGCCTTTCCATCCGTCTATCGCTTACGAGATCGATTATGTCAATGCAAATCTCGAGCAGATGATCGCCGAGACAGAGGAGAGAGCTAAGGTATCCTTCGGCGACAAGATCCAGTATTCATTGAAGGATAAGATCCAGGGCGGCAAGCTCATGGTAGACCAGGGTATCATTGCAGGATGCGCAGGCGGCGGATTCGAGAACATCTGCGCTGCAGCTGACATCATGAAGGGCAAGTACATCGGTTCCGATAAGTTCACGATGTCCATCTATCCTGCATCAACACCTATCTACATGGAACTCGTTAAGAACGGCGTTGCAGCAACTCTCCTTGAGACAGGCGCTATCCTTAAGACAGCATTCTGCGGACCTTGCTTCGGTGCGGGCGATACACCTGCAAACAATGCATTCTCCATCCGTCACTCCACAAGAAACTTCCCGAACAGAGAAGGTTCAAAGGTTCAGAGCGGCCAGATCTCTTCCGTTGCACTCATGGACGCAAGATCCATCGCAGCAACTGCAGCAAACAAGGGCGTTCTCACACCTGCTACAGAGTTCACGGGCGAGCTTAACAACTACGCATACACATTTGACGATAAGATCTACAAGAACAGAGTCTTCGACTCCAAGGGCGTTGCAGATCCTTCTACAGAGATCCAGTTCGGACCTAACATCAAGGACTGGCCGAAGATGGAGGCGCTCCCTGAGAACCTCGTTCTCCAGGTAGTATCCGAGATCCACGATCCCGTTACGACAACAGACGAGCTCATCCCTTCAGGCGAGACATCTTCTTACAGATCCAATCCTCTTGGCCTTGCAGAGTTCACACTCTCCCGTAAGGATCCTGAGTATGTCGGACGCGCAAAGAACATCCAGAAGGCTGAGACAGCACTTGTTGCAGGCGAGCACGCTTGCCAGGCAGTAGAAGGCCTCCACGATGTAATGCAGGTTGTAAAGAGCATCGTTCCTTTCGAGAAGGCTGATACAAAGATCATCGGCTTCGGTTCATGCATCTTCGCAGTAAAGCCCGGTGACGGTTCTGCAAGAGAGCAGGCAGCTTCCTGCCAGAAGGTGCTTGGCGGCTGGGCTAACATCGCTAACGAGTATGCCACAAAGAGATACAGATCCAACCTCATCAACTGGGGTATGCTGCCTTTCATCATCGAGAAGGGTGATCTGCCGTTTGCTAACCTCGACTACATCCTCTTCCCGGGTATCAGGACTGCAGTTGAGACAAAGGCTGATACGATCAAGGCTATCGCTATCAAGGGCAATGAGACTAAGGAGTTCACTCTTACGTTGGGCGACCTCACAGACCGTGAGCGCCAGATAATCCTTGACGGATGCCTCATCAACTTCAACCGCCAGAAATAAGAAAGTAACAATCTTGGTGTAGGCTGCTTTTATATGAAGCAGCCTATTACTTTTTGTGCGAAAATAAGAATATGCCGACACCAGTAAAAAGAAAAAGACAGCCACAGCAGATTACGTTTGCTTTTATCTTTAAACAATGGATAGCACCTCTGTTCTTTATTACAGTAGGTGCCATCGTTGCTGCTTTTGCACTCGAAGAATTCCTGGTCCCGTTTACGATCTTAGACGGAGGCGTCGTCGGTATCTCGATGATCATAAGCCAGTTGTCAGGCATGCCGTTGGGCATTCTTACAATTGTTCTTAACGTGCCTTTCATGTTTCTGGGATTCAAGCGCCTCGGCATTAGATTCCTTATAAAGGCAATCTATGCGATGGCAGTATTCTCAAGCTTTTTGGGCGTTTTCGAGGATATGCCTGCAGTAACTGAGCAGGAGATCCTGGTAGTCGTATTCGGAGGCGTTTTGCTGGGTGTCGGAGTCGGTCTTATCTTAAGACACGGCGGATGCCTGGACGGCACGGAGATCGTTGCGATGTTCCTGTCGAAAAACACTGAATTCTCAGTAGGGCAGATAGTTCTGTTCTTCAACATAATCATCTACGCCGTTGCCGGTTTCCTTTTCGGACCCAACAGGGCATTATATTCGCTCCTTACATACTTCATCACTTCGAAGATCATAGACATAGTCGAGAACGGAATGGAGCAGGGCAAGTCCGTAATGATCATCACGGATCACGGCAAGGAGATCGCAGATGCCATCTACACGCAGCTTGGGCGTACATGCACTCAGATGGAAGGCAAGGGGATGGTATCTAGCGGCAAGAAGACCGTGCTCTACTGCGTTATCACGAGAGTCGAAGTGCCTGCGATAAAGAAGATAATCAACGATGCCGATGTATCAGCGTTCATGACGATCTCAGACGTTTCAGAGATAGTCGGAAATCACATCAAGAAGAAAAAAGCTCCGGTTAATAAGAACAGTGCCGCTCACCCGAAGTGAACGGCACTTATTTTTTATTTAGTTTAGTCTGCGGTTTATGCTTCCTTTTTGGCAGAAGCTCTGACGGCCCTGAAGATCACGAAAGCAGCCCATGCAACGAGAATAATGAGCAAAACGATCAGTATGTTATTGACCGCCAAAGTGGTTCTTCTGAACATGGCTCCTATTATAAAATCCGTTATATCTGAACCGTGGAAAGCAGCGCTAAGGAAGTTCAACAGGTCCTTAAAGTTCACGATTGAAGAAACATAAGATGCGGCAATGAATACAGCAGAGATCACCGGAACGATGTAAGGCGGTCTGCCCTTGCAGGAGACTAATCTGCGAAGTCCGATTGCAAGTAAGATCAATCCGGCAACGATAATGAGCTGGTAGCTATTGACCGTTACGATCAATCTCATCTGATCATATAAGTCTGCCTTTTTCCTTATTGCATCAACGATCCAGAACCCTATGTTGCCAACACCTGTGAAGCAGAGTCCGATAATAGACAGAGCATTCTTTTGTGCCGTTTTCTTTGCTTCTGCTCCGTTCTCTGAAACTGCCGGAGTTATCGCTCTGTATGAAATAAGCCTGGTGTTGATGAACACGATGCAAAGAATGCTCAGGACGATCAGCAGGATAAATACTACGATGAAAACAGTTTTCCTGTTGTGAATAGGCTCCACGAAGGATACTCCGCAGAATGCTGCGATCTTCGCAACTGTACTGCCGCGTCCGCCTGTATTCTTAAGAGCGTCCAGGACAAAATACAATATGCTTGCGATACCGGTGATCAATGAAGCGGTAACAGATAATGTCTTAGCCTTTTTCTGAGCCTTGTTTAGATCGTTGACCGGATCGAAAACAAGCCTGCCGATAAACAGTCCGATTGCAGAAAAGAGCATGATCGTAATGACAGAATAGAAGGCAATTGAGACTGAAGGTGTAAGCAGCATGAAACGCTTAAGTGTTTTTATGTATATTGAACCCTGTGTGGTTGCAAAAGACTGTGAGCTGTAAACCAAGTTATGGATCAGACCACACCATGAACAGACCGTTACGATTATTCCAGGAATTACAGCAAACCTGATCTTGCGGTCAAGAATGAAAAATAAAAGTGCAGAAGCCAACAAAATAATATAGATCAAAAGACCATTCACAAACATATTATTACCCCCTGAATAACCCGAACGGATTCCTATCCCAACGATAATATTATTATTTAATAAACCGCTGTAAGTCAATAAAAATCGGTGTTAGAGGGCGCTTGTGACCGTATTTTTCCGGTGAAGCAGTCAGCTTAAGTTATCATTCAGAGCCGCCGGATGCTTTCTGCTGAAATCTCTTCAAGTCCTCTGTCATTACCTTTGCCGTCTTAAGATCCATGAGCCATCCGAAGAAGTGCACTAGGACATATATGATGACGATGCTGACAGATACTCCGATGATCTGGGGAATAAGCTCGGGAATGTTCTTGAATCTTCCGAACATGAACGTGATTATGAGCACGATTATAAGGCTCATCTGAATGAATTCGCGGATCAGGGTCTGCTTTAGCGTGAGTTCCTTTTTCGAATACATGAGAAGGCCCGGAACAGAGCCGATGACGCCGTAAATAAGGGGATAGGCGAACGCTTCATAACCGAATCTCAGGTCGGGCTGGAAAAAGAGCCCTAATATGAACATTGCTGCGGTAATGAGTGTTACGGATATAAAAAAGCCTGCGAGCTGTGTCTGCAGATGTTCTTTCATACTGAGCCTCCCTTGAGCCTCTCCTTGATGTCGGGAACGTACTTGCGTGAGATGATGACCTGTTCACCGTTCGTGAGCACACAGGAGAACCTGCCGTTCAATGACGGCCTTATCGAATCGATCTTCATGAGATTTACTATGACTGATTTGGAAATGCGCGCGAAGTTGCGTGAGATAAGCACGCCTTCGAATTCGTAAAGGCGCCTGCCTGATTCGTAGCAGTCGTTCTGAAGATAGATGAAAGTCTTCTCGTCGACAGCTTCGATATAAAGGATATCCGGCAGCGGGATATTGTACTGCCGGTCCTCTTTGGTGCCTTTAAGGATGCCTTCGCGCGACCTTATGAATCTGACGATCTCATCAACGCGCTCGTCTTTTCTGTGACATCCGATCTCTATATATTCTTTCTCGGACTCGCCGATCTTCTTAACAGTTATTTCCATTGATGCCTCAATAGTGGTCTTTTACTTCGAAGTTTCCTTCTCCCTTAAGATAACAATCGAAAAACTCCAGTACAAGTCCATTTAAAGTCTTAAGCATTTCCACGTTGTTTACGTCGCCCGTGCCGAGCATCTTTGCTATCGGGGGCGCGAAAAGAGGGAGATCTGAAAAGTCCATGTGGCCGCTGCCCGCAAAATAAGTCCTGTAGGATATTGCGGCGTTTTGAACTATCACATTATTGGAATAGGGTTCACCGGTCTTTAGCGCCTGTTCTGCCTCATCGTGATGGTTCTGGTTCTGAAGATCAAGGAGAGGGGTTGTGTAAGGCTCTTCGTTGATAATGACCGTGTTGCCGTCGATGCCGGTATTCTCGCCGAGCATCGTGCCGTCGATGTCTACTACTGCGGAAATGTCACTTCTTCTTCCGCATGTAACGGCTGTAGCGCCTCCCATCGAATGACCGATGAGACCGATCTTTGTTGTATCTATGAGGCTTACGGCTTTGCTGACAGCGTCTTTCTGCTTCGCATCGATATGCCAGGAATCCGTGTTTCCTTCCTTAAACGAATCAATAGCGAAGTTCATGTCGGCAGTGCGGAGCTCCATCCATTGGGAAGTAACCTCGAAGACCTCTGCTTCGGAAGCATCGCTTGTACCGATCGTCATGGAATCATTGAGAAATTTCCTGTCGGCAATTATGGTCTTGCCCGATGAATCGTGAGTGAATATCGCATGATAAGGATGCTCGATGCTCGCAACGACATAGCCGTGGCTTGCAAGTTCCAGGATCATCGAAGCATTGTTCTGGTAGAATCCGAACGCACCGTGGCTGAATATGACCAGAGGCATCTTTTCCGAAACGCCTTCAGGGTAGAAGATGTAGACGGGAACCTCTCTGTAAGAACCGTCGTTCTCGAACGGCTCTAACCTTGACCGGTCGATCAGGATCGCGTCAGCCTCTAAGACCTTGTAAGGTCCTGTCGTTTCGAGGCCTTCGTAGTCAGCAAATATGAATGCCGGTATCATCGAAGATGCGATGAGGACAGAACCGAATAAAGCGCCTAATACGATAGGAGCTTTTTTCTTTGTCTTGCTGCTTTTGCGGTTCGCCAGGAAGAAAATGCCGGATACTGCGATCCTTATTATCAGCATCACGATAAGCCCCGTAAACCTGAAACTCAAGTCGATGCCGGGAAGGAGGACCAGGGCAAAGAAGGTTATCAGTTCTGCTGCATTTACGATAAGTCTTTTGGCGGTCCATTCTTTCTTGGAAGAGCTTTTTGCGAGCGCTGAGATCATGAAGCCGAGCTCTAAAAGGACCAGGATAATTAACAGGAATATTGTCATTACTTGTTACCTCATTTCATGTTGCTTGAGGTGACTATAAGACAGCTTTATAAGGCATTCAATGAACGGACGGGTAAGATGCAAAAACCGGCGGTAAGATGCATTTTCCGGACAAAAAAAGCCGCCCACGGATGTGAGCGGCAAAAGAATTCAGCTGTAAAGATATATTACTTCTTTCCGATAGCGCCATTGATGGCATCTACGTCAGGAAGATCAACTCCGACTTTCTTCTCAACCTTATCGATAGCGTCATTAGCGATCTTCTTTGCATTCTCGTCCTTTGCGATTGCGCTGACTGCGTCCTGAGCAGCACCTACAGCCTTGTTGATATCTAAGTCCATAAAAGGCACCTCCATATTTTTTGATATAATCATTTTATCACTATTGATTCATAATGGAATAAATTATCGTTGCCGTGCCGTGAATTTCATTAAGTTCAGACGTGGTTTTGTATGGTCATAAAGAAGTCATAACTTTTTCCTATACTCACGATGACAAAAGACGGATGTCGCGGAAAGGAACAAAGAAGATGAAAAAGAATTATTTGGGATTTGGGTTAGTTTACTGTGTTTTGGCACTTGTAATCTTCTCGGTATTGATGTCGTTTTATACAAAGAAAAAGATCGATGTTGTAAATGAAGGTATGCGTAACATTGCTCTTTTCCCTGAAATATCAATGGGCAATTCCGAAAACGGAACTCCGGAATCACTGGCACATAATGCTGTCAACTCATGGAAATTTCTGTCATTCGTCGGTGAGGATGTAGGCTTTTACTCTTCTATAGTTGATACCGAAAATAATGGCAGGGTAATGTTTGAGTCACAGGATTTTCTGGCATTCCGTTATTATGGCGAGGTTGAAACTGAGGTTATTGAGGATTCCTCTGACAGATATGAAGCGAAGGATACTCAGCTGGTTCCCGGTTCTACCAGATTTATGTTTTTTGAAGAGCCGCTGACACTGTCAAAGGACGAGGTTTCAAACTTCCGCTTCCCGCGCGGAAAAGATATTACGGTAGCAGGCGCAAGGTGCGATGATACATTCGTTTACGGAGGCACGTTTACTTTTTCTTTTGATGACAAGGTCAAGACATTAAATATTGCTGAGCCTGAAGTTGTCAATGAAGAGAAGGGCGTTCCTTATGAGGAGTGGATCGTAAGGCTCGATGAGATCGAGTATTATTCCTTGGGCGGGAATTCCGGAATAAACAAAAAGGCTCATAAATTTAGCGATGCATATGTTGCTAAGCACTTAGACGGCCAAGTTCCTGCCGGCCGTAATGTCAAGGAAGGGATTTTCACTACGACTGCTTCGGTAATCTTTGTTCACGATAAAGGACATTACCTTCTTACTTATTATTTCGTAACAAATCCGCTCCTGATCGTCATCAGAGATAATTTGTGGGTTTATATCTTGTCCGTTCTGGCTCTGGTTTTCGTAGAAGCTGTAATCATTTATGCAGTAAGAAAGCTCTACCTTAATCAGAAGAGATTCGAATTAAGGAGCGAAAAGCTTACGAAGGGCATCGCTTATGACCTTCAGGGACCTCTGTCTGTTACCAGGGAATATCTGGACAAATGGGAAAACGTAGATGAGGAAAAGCGCCCTGAATATTCGGAAAAGATAATATCCGAAGTTGACCACATGTCATCTATGGTTACAAGACTTCTCGAACTGTCTAAGATACAGGACGGCAGCGTTAAGCTTAACCGTGAGGATGTTGATCTCCTTCTTCTTGCCCAAAACATAAAGAAGAGAAACATGGAATCGATATTGAAAAAGGATATCGATATGGTGATCGAGACAGACGAAAGAGCTGAAAACTATACTGTGTATGCTGATCTCGAGATGATGTACATAGTTATAAACAACTTCATGACAAACGCAATAAAGTACTGCGAGCACACGATCAGGATCAGGCTGAAAAAATACAGAAATTCAATAGAATTCAGCATCACGAATGACGGTGCAGGAATCGAAAAAAACGATCTGGAAAAAGTATGGGACGTTCTTTATAACTCCAAGAAGAACAAGTCAGAACAGGATGAAAACAGCGGTGTAGGCCTTTCTGTCGTAAAGAGCATTCTTGATGCACATAACGCAAAGTGCGGATGCTATAGCGGCTTTAAAGGAACGAATTTCTGGTTTTCGATGGATGCATATGAGGAAGAAAAATGAAGAAACAATATATAAGATACGGAGCGGTTTTCTGCATTGTTGTGCTGCTGGCATTTTCGATAGCATTTGTTATTTTTACCAAGAACAAAATAGATGACTTTAACTTGCATTTCAATCTGCCTTTTGTAACAGCAAACATTGATTATCATGCTGATAACGCTGACGGACAGCTGGAAGAGCAGGTAATCAGATCGTGGAATTACTATCTCACATATGAATATGCGGACCGCACTGGCTTTTATTCTTCGATAACAGATGTTAACAGCGGTGAGGTTATCCTTGATTCTTTTGAACAGGGAATACACAAAGGCGATGCGGAAATTGAAAAGCTAAATAGAATGGCTTACGAGGCAGGCATAGAAGGAGAAAAGGTTTATAAAAAATATTCCGGCGTAAATGCTAAAAAAGGCATATTTACATCGACATCGGTGCTGATCAGTCAGGCTAAAGAAGGCAATATCCATGTTTCGTACTGCATAGCAGGAAAACCTTTGGCAAGCGTTATTAAGACCAATGCCCTGACTTATATATTTATGCTCTTGGGATTTATCATTCTTGAGGCTTTGATAGTTGTCTCTTTCGTCATGCTCTATAAAAACCAGATGAACTATGAGATCAGGAATCAGAAGCTGACAAGGGGCATCGCGCATGAATTAAAGACCCCTCTTGCCGTTACAAAGGCAACGGTTGAGAACTGGGACTATTTCGATGACGACCGCCGCAAGGATTATTCGAAAAGAGTCATTAACGAGGTCGATCACATGTCGGACATGGTGGGCAAGCTTCTCGATGTATCGAAGATCAAGGAAGGCAGCAATAAGGTTAATTTCGAGCCGGTTGACCTGAAGAAACTGACTGATGAAATTATTGCCAGGAGCGGCGAACTGATCCGCGAGAGGAACATCACGATCACTTTTAACCGTGACGATAAGCCTTATATGGTATTTGCAGATCTCGAAATGATGAACATGGTGATCAGCAACTTCATGTCGAATGCGATCAAATACTGCGATCATGTCATCATGATCCAGCTTAATAGAAACGGTCGTAAAATAGAGTTCAGCATCACTAATGATGGTGCTAAGATAGATAAAAAGGATATAGACAAGATCTGGGATATCTTCTATACGACAGATAAGGCAAGGACCGACAGGATGAGCAGCAGCGGTGTAGGTCTCTCGGTCGTAAAGAGTATCTTAGATGTCCACAAGGCTGAATACAGCTGCGTAAGCGGCGATAAAGGAACTGAGTTTAAGTTTTCGATGCCTGCTTATGAAACTGCCTAAAAGGCTCAAAAAGGGAAGTATTGAATGTATCGGATTTTGCTTGCTGAAGATGAGATTACATTAAGAGAAGTCATTGAAGTCTTCTTCCAAAAAAACGGATTTGAGATCGATGCGGTAGATAACGGTTCTGATGCCTGTTCCTTAGCGGACAGGCAGAAGTATGACCTGGTAATCCTCGATATCATGATGCCGGGCAAGGACGGAAAGGAAGTCTGCCGTTACATCAGATCCAGGTATGACGTGCCGATCATCTTTCTGACTGCGCTGGGTGAGGAGTGCGATATCATTTCAGGCTATGAGATCGGTGCAGATGAATATGTTATCAAGCCCTTCTCTACGAAGGTGCTTCTCATGAAGGTCAATGCCCTGATAAGCAGATATCACGGGCTCCTTTCTAAGAACGGATGCCTTGTCATAGATGAGATCACGATAGACCCTGCAAGGCATATCGTAAGCGTCGACGGTAAGACAATAAATCTGGCGCCTAAAGAATACGATCTGCTGCTCATGTTCATCGATCACAAAGATCTGGTCCTTACACGTGACCAGATCCTTGATAATGCGTGGAATTCTGATTTTGAAGGCTATGACAGGACTGTAGACTCACATATAAAAAAGCTCAGAAAAGCCCTTGGAAAAGCCGGCTATCATATCGAGACAGTGATCAAGACAGGATATGTCTGGAAGAGCGGAAAGAAGTAGATTGCCCGCATGGTGCCTTAGCCTGATAACTCCGCAGATCAGAGGGTTTTAACGAACCTCATGAAGTCTTCGTCGTTCTTGTAGACGCCGGCGCAGCCCAGGATCTTTGCAAAGGTCTTTCCGATCTCGGTTTGGAGCGCGCTTCTTACAGATTCAGGGGAAGACAGATCGTAATCAGCCTTCCATTCATCGACCCAGTTCTTCGAATGAACTTGTTGAGTGCGCGACCTACGATGTTGCCGCGATAAGGATAAAGATCACCGATGAATACGGCAATGTCATGCCGTTCTTTAACAGGCAGGCACTTCTGGAAGTTACGGGAGACATTGAGATCTTAGGCCCTGCGCTTGCCGATATCAACGGCGGCATGGGCGGTGTTTACGTAAGGAGCACAGGTGTGGCGGGGAAGGCTTCGGTAAAGATAGCCCTTCCTGATTACGGGCTGTCCTCAGTGGCGGAATTTGAAGTAAAGGTGAAGTCCTGATAAAAAACTTCAATAATCAGATTAGCAGGAGCTGTCTTTAGGGGCAGCTCTGTTA
>JAEFBA010000142.1 GCA_016292145.1 Saccharofermentans sp. | reverse complement strand
CTCATAAGCGTAGTCTTACCTGCGCCGTTTCTGCCGACAAGGCCGAAGATCGCTCCCTTCGGGATATCCATATTAACGTTCTTAAGGATACGGTTCTTACCGTAATTCTTACACAGGTCTTTTGTAGAGAGTACGTTTTCCATTAAGTGTCTCCTTTCAGCTTGAAGCCTATGCCCCATACTGCTTCCACATATTCAATATCTGTTATTTCCTTTATCTTCTTTCGAAGGTTGCTTACATGGACCTTGACCGAACTCTCGGTACAATCAGGAGTCTCGCTCTTTATCAGATCCAACAGTTCGGACTTCGAAATAACGCGTCCGTCACCTGATGCCAGCATCTTTAAGATCGCATATTCTGTCCTCGTAAGCTTTAATTCCTTACCTTCTATCTTTACTTCATGCTTGTCGGTATCGATTGTCATATCGCCGCATGTGATGACGTTTGAACTCTTCTTATTCTCTACAGTACGAAGCGCTGCTATGACTCTTGCTTTGAGCTCCTTGATATCAAAGGGTTTGGTTATATAGTCAACGCACCCGCTGGATAAGAGGGATACCTTGTCATCGACTGAAGATCTGGCGCTTACGGCAATAACAGGAGTCTCCTTAGGAATATGCGTAAGGAGTTCTTCTCCCGTAAGGCCCGGCAGCATGAGATCCATAAGGATCAGGTCAGGATTCGTGCCGAGCATCATGCGGCCTTCAGTTCCGGTTACCGCGCGCAGGACTTCATAGCCGTCCTTCATCAGCTCTTTTTGAAGGACTGCACCGATATCTTCATCATCTTCTACGATCAATATTCTGCTCATGTCAAAATCTTATTCCTAAACCTTTCCCAAATCAATTTGAGGACATAAATGTTACCTGAATCTTAACTCTTTTCGCGCACGGATTGGTATAGAATAAACTCATGAAAACTAGAAAAGACATAAAACTCATTTCTGCTCTTTTGGTAATGCTCATCGCATTATCATCATCTTCATGCTCTTCAAAAAAGAAAAAATACGAAGTCATCAAGGAAACCGATCCCTGGTATGAAGTTACTTCATTTGAAACCGGCGATCTGTATCCTTCAGACAAATACGAATACTCCTGGTTTGAGGTTGTTGGCGCATCCGAAGATTCAGTATATCTTATGTCCGAAGCATCAAAGTATTACAGTGGAGACTATAGCAAACTTACAGATGAAGAACTTCTCAAACTGTATGATCAATCGATCCTCAGATACTCCTATGACGGAAAGCTTTTGGAGAAGACCAACGCTATATCTTACGAAAACGGAAAGTTCAGGACTGTCCAAAAGGCTTGGATATCTGACGGCAAGCTCAATCTTTTGGAACGTGTTATCGAGAGAAACGGCAGTACGGACAAGGAAAAAGGATATTTATTAAATGGTGAGGAATTAACTGTTCCGGATCCTAGAGGGGGCAACGAAGACAGATTTTCCATTGAAGATCTGTATACGACAAACGGCTACAAGCTTTTTTCTTTATATGATTCCACTTGGCAAGAAAACATTTTGTTCGTAGTAAGACCTGACGGGACCCAATATGAACCAGAATTCTACGACCTTTTCCGATATGGGTACTCTAACATCGGCGAGATCCTTCCTTCGGATAACGGAAAAGCCATTATTCAGGTAATAGCTCAGAATGAACTTGTATATGTTCAGTTGGATCTTGCGACCGGAGAAGTATCCGAACTCAAAGGTCTTTACGGCAGCGAAGAGACCTATATGCTCGAATACTGCAACGGCAAGACACTTTCGCGTGATTTTCACGGGTTGAATCTTGTTGATCCTGAAGCAGGTACTCTGAAACAGATATTTGATTACGGCGATATCGACGAGTCATTTTACGACATCATTGACACGCAGACTTTGTATGTATCAGATGACGGCAATGACATCGTTCTCGGCGGATATGTTTACGATAACTCCGGCTTTTATTCTACTGTCGATAATTACAAGATCATGCATCTGAAAAAAGCAGACCGTAATCCAAATGCCGGCAAGACGGTTATCACCATGTCGCTTGGCGAAGATTCATATCCCGAGTATTCAGATCTGTATGCTGCTAAGATCTATAACAGACAGGATAATCCGTGCTTCGTAAAATTCGTTATGCCGTATGATGATTCAGGCGAATATCAAGACGCAGATGCGGATATCACACTTCTTTATAATCCTGTATCGGATCCTTCTGACAGCAGCCGTTATCTGGATCTGGCTCCTTACTTCAACTTTAATGAATCTTCATATAAGCAGGAATATTTCTCGAATGCATTGGAAGCGTCCATGTCAGGCA
>JAEFBA010000078.1 GCA_016292145.1 Saccharofermentans sp. | reverse complement strand
TACCTGAACTTCAAAAAAGCTCCCTGCATCAACGATGGAATTGATTACGTTTCTTACGTCATAAGCCTTCTTGGAATCTGCCGGAACGATATCAGACAAAGCTGCACTGTTATCAACAGGTGTACCGGGAACATTAAGGCTCAAGTCCTCATTGCTCTGAGGGAGATAGCCAAGGAGCTGACGGACGCCGTTAAGGCATGAGAGATCGTCAGGATATACGAAGTGAGCAACGCCTGATGTTGAGCTGTGAACTGAAGCACCGCCGAGATCAGCAGATGTGATGACCTCACCTGTAACGGACTTAACGACTGCTGGGCCCGTGATATACATCTGGGCGTAATCGGTCATGAAGATATAGTCAGTGATCGCAGGAGAATAGCAAGCGCCGCCTGCACAAGGTCCCATGATTACAGAGATCTGCGGGATAACGCCAGATGCGATCGTATTCCTGTAGAAGATATCAGCATAGCCTGTAAGAGAATCGATACCCTCTTCGATCCTAGCTCCGCCGGAATCGTTAATGGAAATAAATGGTGCCTTCATCTCCATTGCCTTATCCATAGCCTTGCAGATCTTCATAGCCTGGGCTTCACCCAAAGATCCGCCACCGACCGTGAAATCCTGTGAGGATGCGAAAGCAACACGGCCGTGAATATATCCGTAGCCTGTTACGACGCCGTCACCGGGCTTTTTCTTCTTATCCATGCCGAAGTCAGAACATCTTGAAGTGATCTGATCGTTTAATTCAACGAATGTACCGTCATCGAAAAGAGCTTCCATCCTCTCACGTGCAGTGAGCTTGCCTGATGCATGCTGCTTAGCGATACGCTCGGCGCCGCCTGCCGCAAGGACAGCTTCCCTTCTGGATTCAAGGCGGTCAATACTGTTTTTCCATAATTCATCCATATGTATCAGCCTCATATAACCATAGTTTTGATTCAACAATGGGTATTATAGCAAAAATAGTTTGATAGTCAAACTATTTCGCTAATTCACACAGTTTTCTTTCAGGAAATATAATCAAACTCATAACCGCTTGAACTGCTCTTCCGTTTCAACGCACTTGAATTCACGGCAGTATTCGAACCAGTCAGGACATCCGTGCTTGCAGAAAGGTGTGCAGTCAGGAAGGAAAGGACATTCCCTGCACTTATCGTCAGCTTCAATCGATGCTCTGGGGTCGCTTCCCAACTTGATATCCTCATCAAAGATGCTCGCACACGAAGTGTTTCCGGGCAGATGCTCGCAGTTATAGAGATTGCCTTCAGGACCGATTACAATACATCTGCCCTCTGAATCAGCCATACAGAAATTGGTCTTCATCTTGCATTCGGACGAATTAAACTTAAGGAACTTCATCCCCTCGCCTGCCGCTTTAGCACGAAGCTCCAGATACCTTCTATACAGATCGATGCAGCTCTCATCCTTCTGGGCCTGGAAAAGCATGGCGCTGTATATCTTCAGGTTATCTGAAGATCCGTAAAGCTTATTTACATCTTCCCAGAAAGAATACATGCCTTCGATATTCCCCTTGTCGAAATTGCATCTTAAAGTTACTTCCAGCCCGGCTTCAAGCATAAGGCCGATAGTCTTAAGAAGATATTCGTAGTTATGGACCGACGGGCTGCAGAAGAGCTTTCTGGCCTCATAATCAGATTTAGCACCGTCAACTGATACCTGTGCCCTCTTGAGGTGCCAGACATTTACGGCAGTATCAAGGAGTTCAGGAGTAAAGAGAGAAGCATTGGTAATGATCCTGGATTTGAAAGGAACACCCTTATCATTCAATCCAGTGCAGATCCTGTTGATGATGTTTGAAGCAACAAGAGGCTCACCGCCAAACCAGCATAAGGTAAATTCTTCAGAGCTCTTCGTCTTCAAGATAAACTCCAAGACCTTATCAGCCGTATCTTCGCTCATTGTAGCGACCTTCATGCCCTGCTCATAGCAATAGACGCATCTCGCGTTGCAGGCGGTCGTGGGAAGAATCGTATATGTCTTAACTCCCCTGCCCCTGTCCATCGCTTTAAGCGCAGTTACAGCAAACCTGTAGCGCGAATAATCGTCATCCGTGGAATATACAAGCACGCAGCCTGAGACCAGATCAGATAAGCCGGATGAATTGATCACGGAACCGGAAATAACTGAATTTACCGAAGGATCAACAACAGCCCATTCTTCAGCAGACAGTTCGTAGACACCGCCTGTCATCGTGGATTTGATCAAGTAATTTTCACCCAAAGAAGCACAATAAGCATACTCACACAGCCGGTAATCACGGCCGGGATCAACCTGTGATCTGCCTAAGATCTTTATTATTCTGCTGTCAGGACTGTTAAGTAAGCGCATGCTGTATCCTAATAGATTTTTCTTTTACTAATATACCATTTCGAGCATTAAACAGAAAACCTGAAAAATAAGGTCATTTGTTAATCTGTCACAAAACACGGAAACAAATTTTATCTTTTGCTATTCAACATACACAAAGCAATGCTATATACTAAAGATATAAATCAAATCCGTTTTATAAACATTTCAAGCAGGACTCAATATGGAAGCACATCTCGGAAAGGCCCTATCGCTCGTTACTTTGGATGCGGTTGTCGTATGGATGATCCCTGCTTTGATATGCTTTTCGATAACTTATCTGAGATACCGCAAGGGAAAAATGAGATTAAGATCATGCCTGGCGCTGTCAATGCTCGTCTTCTACCTTGGATTTGTCGCAAGCCTTACCCTGCTCTCAAGGCAAGTAGCACCGTTAGCCAGAATGGAACTTGAATTGTTCTGGTCTTACAGGTTGATACATAGCGGTGACAAAGGCATGTTCTTCGAAGTGTTCTGGAATGTAGTCCTCTTTGTTCCGTACGGATTCCTTGCATCGATCAGCTCTAAGAGCAAAGCCAAGTGGACGGTATTCCTGTCCGGCTCTCTCCTGTCTGTTGCGATCGAACTTACGCAGTTATTCACCCACAGGGGACTTTTCGAGTACGACGATATCGTACACAATACACTTGGTACCGTCGTAGGCATCGCTCTTTGCCTCATAGCATCTAAGGTGCTTATTAATCTTGAGCGGAAATACAATATCCAGTTAACCTGATCAATCTTTGAACTTACGTGGAACTTGTGTCGACCGGGGCAGGAGCGTTGGATTTCTCCTGCCCGGACGACCGAGTTTGATATGACCGAGGAAGGTTGTTAAAAGTTAGAGTCCAGAAGAGCGTTAGATCTGTGTTCGATATCAGAATAAACAAAGCTCTCGGAGATTCCGATATTGGCAAGGTCTTTCCTGATCTGTGCCTTCTTATCTTTGGGAATTCTGATAACGCTGACAGGTTTTCCTTCCGGTGTATAGATATTTACAGATAAAGTGCTTACGGAACGGTCGATCTCTTTACGGATGCTCTCCATGGATTTACCGTCTGTATTCACATATTTAGGCATAATGAATGCGCCCTGATGCAGCTTGATCCTGTCAGAGCAGTTCGAAGGGATAATGATGTGGGACAGCTGAAGATCCTCATAGATGCTGAAAGGATATACCAGATCTACGCTTGTCTTAGCTCTCTGGTTAAGAAGGTCCATAAATGTCTGGATCTTTATATATTCGTCGCTGTTGATCTGGATCGATGTTAAGTCCTTGAAGCTTAACTGGTTCTGATTATTCTCATCGTTATGCAGCGGCAGCAAACCGATATCCTTGAATCTTAACTGGTTCCAGTCATTTCTGGATGTGCGCGCATAAATGGAATTGCATGTAGTCAGGAACTCATTGATCTTATCCTGAGGAATAAGGCTCAAAGCGGTCTTCACTGCTACCGTATACTCAACGTCAAACTGCTCAGCATTGCTGTCCGGACGGTCATCCTTGTGGTAAGAACTGAACGCATAAACGTATCCGTAGTCAGAAGGATTATTGCTGTCCTCAACTGCGAAATACAGAGCGATCAGCGGATTTGCAGATATATCGATCAATCTGGTCTTTGCACCGTGGTGCTGGAAATCCACCATATGTCTGAACAGATCAGAGTTCTTGGAATAATCAGCACTGCCGATCTGGCTTAAGAGCACACGGTAATAATATTCGCTGGATTTCTTGGTAAGACCTTCGTCAAGATAAAGGTTCGGAACGATATACTGGTTGTACTTGTTCTCGCCTCTGAAATAAAGATGCGTCTCCTGACGTACCCCATCGTTATTCGAATTAAGGATCACACGTAAAAATGATTCAAGAGAATCGCATGTAATACTGTTGTCCTCTGAGACGAACATAGCACTTTACCTTCCAATTATGTCTTAACCCATACTTTATAATGCTTAGAGCATTAATTTCAAGATACAATACTATCAGTTTGAAGTATTTTTGTATACTAGTTACACTAAATGTTCGAAAAAATTGATAAATGCTAATAATTGCAGTCTACGCTGTACTTGTCGTTATATACATTCAGGGCTTTGTTATCTGCGGTTAAGCCTACAATGCCATAATAGTACTTTCCTTCAGATGCGATATTATCCCGGAAATAGGTATTTGTCGAAGATCCGATGCGGGTCCAGTTGCCGTTCTCGTAGCGTCTGTATATCTCATAATGATCGGCGCCGGATACTACATTCCAGTTCAGATCCACAACATTGCGTGAATTCTTACAATAGATCGCAGGAGCATCAACAAAAGCGGTATCGCTAAGATCCAGCGCCGCTTCACTGTATATTTCTGCCAGGTAATCATAGTAGGTATATTGAAATGTGACACCTTTAACCTTATACCTGTAAACATTTGAACTGGGATTTGAATCGTATTTCTTGAACATCAGGCTGTCGTAAAAACCAAGGCTTCCGTTATCACAGTTGGTAAGATCGACCATATAATTCATGTCGTATCCCAAAGAAACGATATTCCACATATGCCCGCAGTCAGTTCCGTCAGTAGTGAAGAAATTACCCGAAGCCAGGATGCAGGTTACATCATTATCGAAATCAGTAAGGTCACAAAGATACTTAAATGCCTTGGAATAGCCTTCGCAAACTACATTTGTGCTTTCGTCGCCGTCGAAAACATAGACTATATTCCATGGATCACCATATGGAGTGCTGTCGTCAACAACAGGCTGATCGTTGAAGTCAACAAGATCACATATTACATCCCTGTACTTCATGAGCTTTCCGTAATCAGAGAGATCGCAATACTCATTAACGATCGCCTTAGCCCTTCCCGAAGCATATAAAGCACGCTGCACACTTGATAAGGAGACATAATATTCATTGCTGCCTGCATAAGAAGCTACAATCGGAAAACGGAATGTAATGCCGTCACCGACATAATGAATAGTTACGGAATCACCGATCACAGTAGCGCCGACGCTATAGTTATCAGCCTTTACCGTGGCAGTCTTATCAAACCAGCAACAGTCAAACGGCAGATCGACCAGCACTCTATTAATGATCTCCTGCATATTGATGATGGTCTTCTGAGACATTGCATTTGCCGCTTCATCTGAGATCTCACCATCTGCGATAATAGAACCGACGCCGAGTTCTTCAGCGGTATAATCGTGGTGGTCACCAAGCCCAAGTTCTGCAAAAGTAACAGTAAACTTCGTGCAAGCACTTCTTCCGTTAGCAATATCGATTATGCAATTCCTGATCTTCTCATAAGCATTCTTCTGATTGCCTGTCATCTGATAACGGTAAATACCGGAATCAGAATTCACTTGGGCATTCGAAATACCGGGACCAGGCTGCTTCGATACGGGATCGATATCATCAACCTCTATGGTCCTAAAGAAATACTTGGGAACTTCTGTATCGTCCTGTGCGTAAGAAACGTCCGGTGCCTGTGTTTCTTCACGTCCCGCGGGCTCATCGGTCTTATCTGCATTACAAACCAAGCCGAAGGAACTGATAACGATTATTATCTGGACGAGCAAAACCAATGTTTTAGCGATGGTACTTTTCATACACGCATCCTACGTAAATAATCATATCAGAACCTTCGGCTCGTTAATGTTTAAAATTCAGAATCAGACAGCAGGATCTGTTGCCGGCTCAGGATCTGCAGGTGTTTCAACTGCAGGCTCCGGAGAAGGAGCCTCAACTGCAGACTCTTCAGCCGCAGTCTCAGCTGCTGCAGGTTCTTCTGCTGCAGGAACTTCTGCTGCGGGTTCTGTGACCTCAGCAGGTGTTTCCTTTTCTACGTCTGCAGGAACAGCATTTGACGAACTGCCGAGACTGTCAGCAGGTACAAAAGGCAGCGAAACAACACCATTTGCCTCGCCTACAGTGAGCGTAACTTCGTCAGTAGCAAGCTGCTCGCCGGCTGCATTAGTAATAAGGCAACGATATACCTTACCGTCCTTGCTGCTGTCGACCTTGATCGTCATGCGATCAGTCTTTGCACCGCCGCTTGAAAGATCAGCCCAGCTCTTACCCTTCTTAAGCTGCCACTGGTATGTAAGGCCTTCGCCATCAGCTGCTACCTTGAATACAGCATTAGTGCCGACAGAAGCCATAACACTGTGGGGCTGTTCGAGAATCGTAATATCAGGATCCTTAACAGTGATCGATACTTCATCAGTTTCAATCGAATTGCCGGCAGCATTCGTAATAACGCAGCGATATACCTTGCCGTTCTTTGATTCATCAACCTTAACAGACATTGTAGAAGTTGTGGCACCGCCTGATGTCAGGTCAGCCCATTTGCTTCCCTTCTTAAGCTGCCACTGATATGTGAGGCCTTCGCCATCAGCAGCAACAGAGAACTTAGCTGTTGATCCGGCAGGTCCGGAATAATTCTTAGGCTGAGTCTTGATGCTGATAGCATCAGCATTTACAGTGATCGATACTTCATTTGATGCAACAGAATGGCCGAGGCCGTCCGTAATCAGGCAACGGTAAACTTTGCCGTCCTTTGTTGCGTCAACCTTGATCGACATGGTTGCTGTTGTAGCACCGCCGGATGTCAGGTCTGCCCATTTGCTGCCCTTCTTAAGCTGCCACTGATATGAGAAGCCTTCACCCTCTGCAGCAACAGTAAACTTAGCCGTAGAACCGATCGGACCGACGAAATTGGAAGGCTGCTTTGTAATAGTGATCGCAGGCTCTTCAACAGTAATGGATACTTCGTTTGTAATTGCCGTAAGACCGTACTTGTCTGTAATTACGCAGCGGTATACCTTACCGTTCTTTGAAGCATCAACCTTAATGGTCATTGTATTTGTCTTAGCGCCGCCGGTTGAAAGGTCAGCCCAGTTGCTGCCCTTCTTGAGCTGCCACTGATATGTAAGATCTTCGCCTGCAGCTGTAACACTGAACTTAGCTGTAGTGCCTGCCTCACCGGAATAGTTGGAAGGCTGTTTGACAATATCGATAGCAGCATCGATAAGAGTGATGCTGACTTCGTTTGTAGCAACGGAATTACCGTTCGGATCAGTAATCTGGCAACGGTAGATTTTGCCGTCCTTTGACTCATCAACTTTTACTGAAAGCGTAGAAGTATTAGCTCCGCCGGTAGTCAGGTTCGCCCACGAATTACCCTTCTTGAGCTGCCACTGATATGTAAGGCCTTCACCTTCAGCATCAACTGTGAATTTCGCTGTTGATCCAACAGGACCAGAGAAATCCTTAGGCTGCTGTTTTATGGACGCCTCACAATAATCGATCTCAAATATATAATATCCGTTTACAAAATAAGGCGAGAAAACAGTTTTGCCTTTGTAGCAAGGTTCAAAAGCAAGAAGCACATAGCTTACCTTGCCTGTAGGTGTAGATATTGCATTAAGCGCAGAAGTGTTTATGGTACGGCTGATTCCTGTACCTATAAGATCTGCTTGAGCAACTGCACCTGCTATATCTATCTGTTCACCAACCCCGATCATCATGGGGCTCTCAGGTTTATAAGTTAAACTATACCAGGAATATTTATATGAGAATCCTGAAGGCATCGCAGAAGTTGTTATAACTCCGTCCTCACCATCGAGCTTTGCATCTCTCGGCAAAACAAGGGTATCACCACGTGCTGCAGTTATTTTCCGGCCATAATCACAACCAGCCTGCATCATGTAGTATATTGAATTATCCAACAGTTTTACGTATTTCTTTTCGCCCTTGGTAAATGTAACGGCACATACAAGATCGGTGTGAAGATTAACACAACCGGGCTCATATTCATCTATATAGGGTTCGCCAATAGCCTGGAAAAATGCTTCGTTCTTCCAGATCTTTTTGGTGTTATAACCTTCCAACTTAGTAAAATACTGCTTATCGATATCGAACTTACCGGTATATTCCTTGGTAGGATCCTTCTTATACCACTGATAACTGATCGAAATATCAGAATCTTCAGAATAAGCACTGACTTCAAAGAGCGGATAATCTGTTTCTTCATAGTCATGGTAGTTTAAACTGCGTGTGCTGCTGCCGGAAGCGTTGCACCACATGGAAATAGACGAATAATAACCGATGATCTTAAACGTAATATAGGTCCCGTACGTCTTGCCATCATAGTCGGCGGTAACATAGCAGGAAACAAATCCCATACCGAAATCACTATCGTAATCACAATAGTCGTAGCCGTATACGAACTCGTAATTCTCGTCCAGAAGCTGGCTCAGATTAAGTGAAATCGATGAAGTAGTATAACCCGGATTATTCGGAATGTCGCACCATTCATAATGAATATCACCGTCTAACTCCAGATAATCAGATAAGATAGGATTGATTGACAGTATCATTGGCTGATCCAAAGATGCCATTATCTCACTGCTGTTCATGCTCAGATATACATACTGGTCAGCTCTACGGATTATAAACTTATCGCCCTTGTTGAAATGGAGAGCGTATGACTGTCTATACTCCATGTAATAAACTGCACGATATGAACCATCCCAAACAGGATCAAGTCCGATAGGAAGGAAGTTTACACTGTCCATGCTTTCTTCATAACCGTATGTGGTCATATAAACATCAGCCCCGGCAGTTGATTCGAGATAATAATATCCTGTTTGAATAGGGCTGAACTCATAAGAATAACCATCAGACGGACAAGTATAGGTCTGATCTGCTACCATGCTGCCGGAATCAGCTGAAACATCATTCGTAATAACGTTCAAATAAGTAAAGATAAACGTTAACGAAAGGATAATGCTGACAATTGTCTTGAAAATTTTTTTCATCTTGATCCTCTCCTGTTGAAAGAATAGCACTTGACTCATAAAAGTTATCGAATGCACCAATACTTTATTTTACTATAAGAAATCAAGGTCAACAAACTCAATTAAGTTTGAGTTTGTTTGATATTAGAAGAAAATAACGGGGCTGAAGATTTCTTCAACCCCGCGAAAAACAAACTTTTCTACAAAAAACTATGCAGTTTCTTCGGCAGGAGATTCAACCGGAGGATCCACAGGCGCTTCAGCCGGAGCGGGTGCTTCAGCAGGTGCTTCAACAGGAGCCGGTTCAGATGTCTGAGATACAGGATCAGAAGAAGCTTCATTAGCAGTATCCGCAACAGGTTCAGTTATATTTTCCTGACAAGCAGGTTCCAAAGCTTTGGCTTGAGGAACTGCTACCGGTGTCTCATACCAGACAGTAATTTTCGCCTCTCTTGTTACGACCTGTTCACCATTCACATCGGTAATTACACAGCGATAAACTTTGCCGTTCTTTGACAGATCACATTTACCGAGAGACAGCCAGTTTGTATTGGCACCGCCGGATGTCAGGTTAGCCCATGAACTTCCCTTCTTAAGCTGCCACTGATAAGTTAATCCTTCTCCCTCAGCCTCAACTGTCAATCCAAGTGTACCGCCTTCGATAGTAGAAGCGTCAGTAGGCTGCTTGGTAATGGTTATAGCATTGGACGGCTGCTTAACCGTGATCGTTACTTCATTGGTTGCAAGCTGCTCTCCGGCTGCATTAGTGATAAGGCAGCGATATACCTTACCGTTCTTAGACTGATCAATCTTAAGCGACATAGTAGATGTCTTGGCGCCGCCTGTTGAAAGGTCAGCCCAGCTCTTACCCTTCTTAAGCTGCCACTGGTATGTGAGACCGTTGCCGCTTGCAACGACCGTAAACTTAGCGGTTGAGCCCTCAAGTCCGGAATAATCAGAAGGCTGTGAAGTGATGTTGATATCAGGATCCTTTACAGTGATCTTAACTTCATTTGAAGCAAGCTGCTCACCGTCAGCATTCGTGATAAGGCAGCGATATACCTTTCCGTTCTTAGAATCATCTACCTTGATAGACATTGTAGGAGTCTTAGCTCCGCCGGAAGACAGATCAGCCCATTTGCTGCCCTTCTTGAGCTGCCACTGATATGTGAGTCCGTCACCTTCTGCGCTGACTGAGAACTTAGCCGTTGAGCCTGCAGGACCGGAATAATTCTTAGGCTGAGTTGTGATACTTATAGCAGGTTCTTTAACAGTAATGGATACTTCATTAGTATTGGCCACATTCCCATTCTTATCAGTGATGACACAACGGTAGATCTTTCCGTTCTTGGATTCATCAACCTTTACGGAAAGCTCAGGTGTATTGGCTCCGCCTGTTGTAAGGTTAGCCCACTTGCTTCCCTTTTTAAGCTGCCATTGATAGGTAAGATCCTGACCACGAGCTTCAACGCTGAACTTTGCTGTATCGCCGACATATCCTGTAAAATCAACCGGATTACTGCGAATACAGATATCATTCTCAAAGGTTACTACGCAAGGCTCAGAGGTAATCGAATTACCTTTTGCATCGGTAATAATGCATCTGTATTGGGTTTCTTTATCACAAACAGTCAATAGGTTTGCAGTTTCAGCAGAGTTGCTTTCAATATTTACCCAGCTATTGCCGGTCAGTTTTTGCCACTGATATGTAACATCGAAAACACTTTCAACTTCAACATCTATATCCAGTAAATCTCCCGGATATGCACTATAGGCTGAAGTGTAACTTGAGATACAGAATTCCCCGTATTTAATTTTAAAAATTTCTAAACTGACTTCAAAATCGTGATTATAGGTTCTTTCTCCGTTGTACAAGGGCTCTACAAAGCATGCTACATAACTTGCATATTCACCGTTAGAATAATGAAGCGTTAAGGAACTCGGATCAACGTAAATCACTTTACCGGTTCCCAGATAATCTACATCACCAACGGTATCATCTAAATTAGCGTCTTCACCTGTACCAGACCAAGTCCAGCCGCTAATTCCATCTTGTGAATTAATGCAATTATACCAAGTATACCTGTAAGAGAAGCCATACGGCAGATCATCCTCAAGGAAACTGCCGTCAACTGCTTCTACGCCTTCATAACGTTGAAACTTAGCATCTTTAGGCAAAGTTATAAAAGATGAATAATCTGCTTTCTCAACATCCCCTATAAGAGCCGCAACACCAAACCTGAAACATAGCTTAAAGTATAAGATCCGTTCAACAAATGTGTTGCCTTTAGAGAATCTGACTACACAAGCCAATTCATGATATGCATGTGTATCATCGCCATTCATATCGTAATATGGAGTGCCTAACGTATTACGTGCACTTTGATCAAAATTGAAATAATTGGCGGTTTGACCATTTATAGCTGTAAAAAGTTCAGATTCATTCAGATAATTTCCGGCTTTCTTCTTAGCAGAATCAACTTTATGCCATTGATAACTAACATTCACACCGGCAGGCTTTTCTGTTTGAACATCGAAAAACTCATCGTCAAAATCATAACCATATGGCAAACCGTGTTCATAATCATCATCCGGCGCGTAAGCCATACACTCTGAAGAGTATTCAGTAGCATAACCGTAGATACCATAAGTTACCCACCATCCGAATTCGTCACCGTTATAAACAACACTTACATAGCAAGAGACAAATCCCTTACCGAAATCACTATTCCTATCATCATATCCGTATGTATAAACGAATTGATCGTTCTCGTTCAAAAGCTGACGAAGATTAAGTGTGATAGAAGAAGTTGAATAATTAGGATCATTCGGAATGTCGGTCCACCAATAGCTTACACCCTCATCAAGCTGAAGATTTGAAGATAATGTAGGTGTTATTGACAATGTAAACGGCTTATCCAGTGAAGCAGTAACCTCACGATTACCGGTGTTCAGAGCAACATACTTATCAGCTCTTCTAAGCATAAACTCACAAGCAGTCTCGAAATGAACAGTGTATGACTTTCCATACTCCATATAATAAATCGACTGATAAGAACCACCGTCAAATGGAGTATAAAGACCGACAGGAATGACATGAGAGAGCTCCAGATATTCTTGTGTGCCGTTCTCAATAATACTCTCACTGCTAAAATCACGTTCATCCAACAAATAATAACCGGTCTTATCAGGTCTGAATTCATAAGTATAATCATCCTGAGGACAGGTAATAGCCTTACCCAGCTCGATCCTGGCCGATGCTGCAGATACATCATTCGTCATCAAGTTCAAATACGAGACAATGAACGTCAACGAAAGAATAATACTGACAATTGCTCTAAATACTTTTTTCATTTTAATCCTCCCTTATTAATAAAATTGTGTCCTGTCGTATAACCAGAACAATAAACCAAATTTATTTTACATAATCATAATCGTCAAAGATATTTACTTATGAACTGAATCGAAAACAATTGTTTTAGGCAGATAGCAATAAAAAAACGGGCCGGATATCAACTCCGGACCCGTTTTCGAACACTAAGATTTGATTCTGTTAGATGATTTTATGCATCTGCTTCAGCAGCATCAGGAACTGCTTCAGGTTCAACCGGTGCAGGTGCAGGAGCCTCAACAGGAGCTTCTGCAGGAGGTGCTTCTGAAGGAGCTTC
>JAEFBA010000010.1 GCA_016292145.1 Saccharofermentans sp. | reverse complement strand
AGAGCAAGACCTACCTATAAAAAATCGATTTTTTCGATTTTAGTAGGTAGGTTTATGTTTGAAAACCTTCGCATACCCGTAGGGGGTATATGTCTTGACAGCTTTATATAAACAAATTAAAATGACACCAAGTCATTTTTATGAAGGCGGACAGACAACTATGCCTAAAGTCAGTGAAGAATACTATAAGAACAAGCGCAAAGAGATCGTCGATGCGGCGTACCGCGTGTGCACCAGAAAGCCGATCACGTCGGTAGAGATGAAGGACATCATTGAGGAGACGGGCTTTTCGCACGGGGTCATATACAGGTATTACAAGGACCTCGATGAAGTCCTGAAAGACCTCGTTATCACGATCAACAGCGAGAACAAGATCGATGACAGGCTGGACGAGATCCTAAAGAATGCGGAGATGGACAATTGGGAGCAGACCATTTACGACATCTGCGCGATGCAGGCTGACTATATGAAGGAGGTCGGAACGGATCTCCTGAAGGTGTCGATATACAGCGACATGCTCGCGATGACTGATCCGGAGAGGGCGATGAATATCGCTCAAAGGCTCGGCAAAGATGAGCAGAGCCCGTTGCTCTATGCGACTGTGGCGACGGAGAAGTTTTTAAACGATGTCGTCAGGAAGAAAAAGTTAAAACCGGCATCAAGCGTGGATGAGATCATCCAGTTCATGATCGTCAATTACCACGGAATCCAGACCGGTTATGTGCTCTCGGAATGCTTCAAAGTTCCGCACATCGAAGGCAAGTACAAGCCCGAAGACATGTTCAGAAATCTTGCAAAATCAGTGATCCTCATGATGGGCGGGAAGGCGTAAAGGCAGGAGAAAACAATGGTTTTTCACACATACGGGAATAAGGAAAATAAAGCGGTCGTTCTGATCCACGGGATGTTCACGCCATACCAGATCTGGAACAGGGTTGCCCAAGAGTTCGCGGGCAGCAATTACGTGATCGTGCCGGAGCTGGACGCGCACACTGAAGATGAGACGAGCGTGATCGTAAGCGTAGAGGACGAGGCGCGGAAGATAACCGAATACATAACAAAAGAGCTTAACGGCGAAGTGTATTTGATGGCAGGCATCTCGCTTGGCGGAAGGATCGCTTCAGAGGCCGCAAAAAGCACAAGCATAAAGATCGACAACCTCGTCATCGACGGCGCTCCGCTGATGAAGGTAAACGGCCTGTTCAAGGGCATAATGAAGAACAACTACAAGACGATCCTAAGCAAGTCCAGGGCGCGCGATCCGAAAGTAAAAGCCTCATTCGAGAAGAATTTCCTTCCGGGCGAATACTGGGAGCCGTTCCTTAAGATCGCTGACAGGATGGAAAAGCAGTCTGTAGATAACGTCATCGACACGGTATTTGTACCGTTTGAATTCATTAAGTATCCGGATGATATGAAGATCCTTTTCATGCATGGCACGAAGGGCAATGAGACGGTATCGAAGAAGGGCGCGCTGAAGATGAAAGAGTTAAATCCAAAGATGGAGATCAGGTCTTTTGACGGCCTCGCGCACGGCGAGCTCTTATGCTTTAAGCAGGACCTGTGGCTCAATGAAATAAGGGGTTTCCTGGCATGATCGATTACATAAGAGAGAATTTGAGTTACTATCCAATATTCTGGAAATACCTGTTCAAGACGAAGAAGGAATTTACTCCGGAACGTGTCGATTACGGCAGTGACAAAGAGCAATATTTCCTGTACTACGAGCCCTCGAAAAGAACAAGTGATAAAGTTGTTATCTGGGTTCACGGAGGCGGCTGGAATGCAGGGAATCCGAAGTTCTTTGATTATGTCGGACAGAAAATGGCGGGGGCCGGTTACCGCTTCGTATCGATAGGCTACAGACTGTCGCCGAAGAATAAATATCCGGTGCAGACAGAAGACGTCTGCACGGGCTTTAATGCTGCAATAAAATACTTGAAAGATAAGGGGATCGACACGTCGGAGACCATTCTCACAGGCCCTTCTGCAGGCGCACATTTATCTTCCATTATGTGCTACAGCAAAAGGGTGCAGGAACAATATAAAGTCGATGTCTCAAATGTTATCGGATATGTAGGTTTCGGAGGGCCGTATTCTTTCAGGAAGGACGCGACTAATACGCTGAAGATGCTTATAAATATGCTTTTCGCGAAGGGGTATAACAGGACGGAAGGCGAGCCAAAAGAGCTCATGGATAAGAGTGACATTCCGATGCTTCTGATACAAAGCAGGCACGACGGGCTCGTGGGATTCGAGTGCGCGGAAGACTTTGCAGCCAGGGCAAAAGAGCTTGGGAACAGGTGTGAGATCTACGAAGTTGAGGATAAGAGAAATACGCATTCGTGGTATACTGCGGGGTGTTTTCTTTTCGAACGCGGAGAGGATAAGACACTCGATAAATTCATGAAGTGGATAGAGGAATTATGAGAAATATAAAAAGAGTTTCCGCACTTGTTTTATGCGTGCTCATGTCGTTTCAGATCTTCGGATGTGCGCTGCTCAAAATCACGCAGAACGATCCCAAAAAGCTCGAAAAGCCTGACGCAGAGCAGATCTTCGAATACATAAAGAACGAAGACATCGGCAGCCTTTGCGGTCTGTTCTCTAAGAAAGTTCAGAAGGAACACGACCTTGAGAAAGAGTGGGAGGAATTCTTCGATAAGATGGACGGCAAGGCTGACTCATATAAGAAGCTCAGCTTCCCGAACGAGGGCGTCGGAACCGACAAGGACGGTGAAGTCTACAAGATGCACATAAGCGTTAATTACGACAGCATGAAGACCGATAAGGGTACTGTTTACAAGAACTTCGGATACTACCGCGAGAGGGTCTTAAGGGATGATCCGGACGCGGAAGGCCTGTCGACATTTACGATGCAGGATCCCGGTACGGGAGATTGGATCACCGTAGGTGACAGATAATTAGCAATTGTCAAAACTTTATGATACAATCTCGCGAGTGTTTATTCGAAGGGCGGATTTAAAGCCCTGCAAGGAGTTTGTATTAATGAGTGAAGAGAAAAATAAGGAGATGCTCGAGCAGCTTAACGCCGCTGAGGAAAAGGCTTCAGGCAAGAAGACAAAGCCTGTAACAAACAGCGACGGACATGTGCTTACGGAAGCTGAGATCAAGCGCCAACAGGCTTTTGATGAGAAGGAGAAAAAGCTCCTCGAACAGGGCTATGAGCGCCACGACATACTGATCTCCGTTGTGAAGGCAAACTTTGTAGGCGTGCTCCTGACACTGCCTTTTATTATCGCTGTTGCAGCCGGTTTTATCGCATGGAACGGCATTCCTGATATCCCCGGCCTGCTTAAAGAGAAGCCGGTTATGTATTTTCTGGGTCTCTTCGGTGCGTTCCTCGCATGCATCCCGCTTGCTGTTCTTCACGAGAAGATCCACGGCTGGTTCTGGTCTATCGGCGCAGAGAACGGTTCAAAGGATATCGAATTCGGATTCATGAAGGAGACCCTCACACCGTACTGCACATGCAGATCTCCGCTTTCAAAGTCTCTCTACATCCTTGGTTCAATGATGCCCATGACGATCTTAGGCATTGTAGTCGGCATCGTGTCTGTTTTTACCGGAAGCTTTGTATTGCTTATCATCTCAGCCATTCAGATCATGGGCGGCGCAGGTGATATCCTGATATCCGCAATGCTTTTGTTCAGAAAGAGCAACGCGAAGGAAACGATCCTTCTCGATCACCCGACAAAGATCGGTCTTGTCGCTTTCGAGAGAGGAAAGAAGTAAATAGGACGGCCGCTTGGAGTTTGTTTGATCCGGGCTCAGAAGACTGACTACTGCGTTATTTCATGCTCGGTATTTTCCACAGGTTTTTGAGGGTAAATTTGCGGCTATTCCCTCAAGTTTACCCGCAAATCTGACAGCCTTTTGCCCGCGAAAATATAGAGGCCTCATGTACGATAAAAAAGGATTGTCTCTACGCTTCAGAGGCAACCCTTTAGTACCATAGAAAGTGTAATTGTTAGAGAGTAATTAACTCCGACAGTTGCACTTTTCTTATAATACGGGGAGTAATTGGCCTGACGTGCAACCCTTTGGATTTAGCATCCGCCAAATAAACTGTCAGCCAATCCCCTTATTATAAGCATTCGATTAAGCAGGTAGGGATCAGCTCCCGCGTAACCAACTAAACTGAATTGTAATAAGTGCGGCTTGGAACAATTACTAATTCAGATTTAGGAGGCATTACATGATCAGCGTAGGAATCGATGTTTCAAAAGGAAAGAGCACTGTCTGTATTCTTAAGCCGAACGAAGATTTTGTCTGCAAACCTTTTGAACTGCTTCACTGCAAAGAAGATCTGGAGTTGTTGGACGAACTGCTTCAGAAATTGGATGGTGAAGTTAAAGTTGTTATGGAAGCCACAGGAATCTATAACCTTCCGGTACTGACCTTTCTCGTCGAGAAGGGTTATTTTGTTTCGGTTATTAATCCTTGTGTAATGAAGAAGTATGCCAGGAACAACAATTTCAGGAATGTTAAGACAGACAAGCATGATGCTGTAACCATTGCAAATTACGGTATTGAAAAGTGGTTCAAACTTCAGAAATATGAATGTTCAGAAGCAGTATATGCAGAATTGAAGCTGTTAGGCAGACGGTATCGCAGTTATATGGAAATGCATATAAAGGCCCTGTTAGAGCTCACACATGTATTGGACTACGTTATGCCTGGAATAAAGAATCTGTTCAACAGCTGGACTGAATCCAACAATAGAGACAAACTCTGTGATTTTGTTGAGAGATTCTGGCATTACGACCTGATAACGGCAATGAGCTGCGATGAATTTGTTAAGGCATATAACGATTGGGCGGAAGAAAAGAAATACCATCAGAGCAATTCCAAGGCAGTGCAAGTCTACGAATTAGCATCTAATGGCATTCCCACATTATCTTCCAGTCTCCCATCGACCAAAATGCTAGTACTGGAAGCAATTAAAACACAGAGAGCCATAGATGACTCTCTGTATACTATCTTATCGCGAATGAAAGAACTTGCGAAGAGTCTTCCCGAATATTCGACAGTACGGGCAATGGGCGGAGTGGGAGATGTGCTGGCGCCTAAGCTTATAGCAGAAATCGGTGATGTCAGAAGATTACACAGCGCTAAAGCCCTAATAGCTTGGGCTGGCATAGATCCGCCACCTTACGAGTCCGGACAATTTGTAGGTTCTAACAGAAAAATATCCAAGAAAGGATCGTCGACTCTGCGTAAAACGGGCTATGAGGTTATGAGGGTGCTTAAGAGCCACCAGGCACCCAAGGATTGCACCGTATACAACTATATCCTGAAGAAAGAAGCAGAAGGCAAAAGCAAAAAGCAAGCCAAGATAGCGGGCTTAAACAAGTTCCTGCGCATTTACTACGCACGAGTGATGGAGGTTTACCAAGCAGCATAAATCCATTGATGCTAAAACAAAGACCGGATTTGACTCCGGACTGTTTGCTGTGCCTAGTTGTTTCAAAACAAAAACCTGCCAACAGGCTATTGATTTTTGTTAGCAGGTTTCTTTACTAAGTTTTTACTCGAAATAAAATACCGCTTTTGCTATTATTCTTGTATGAGAACGGATGAGAACACATTTGAATTCTTATATTACGAGGAACTCAGAATGATCCCCGGGATATTCAGATGCACCAAAGTGGGATTCGTGATAGCTCTTATCGTAATGGCGGTCTCTGCCGCTTCCGGGGCTTTCTTCCTCTCAAAGGCCACCCAGGCCTTTAACGGTGATCTTCCGGTGGGGGCACTTACTGATGCAGAATACATGATCTTTGTGTTCTTCTGCGTTTTGGTCTTTGCCTTGACATTGATCTGGCTGTTGGTATGCAGACAGTATGAGAACACTGCATATAAGAAAGCGTCAAAACTTGCAGGGATGGTCTTACTTGATGAACACCACAAGATGCTGGTGACATGGAAAGAGCGGAAGTCAGGTATGGGGGATAACTGATCCATGGAGAACGACGAGACATTTACTTTCCTGTACAACGACGAGTACGAGAAATTACCCAAGCTGCTCAGGTTCAGCAAAAAGCGCTATAAGATAGCACTTACGGTCATGCTCGTCCTTATCCCGGTCGTTTGCATACTTACAACGGTCTTTTACAATACCGGCAAGACAGAAATGGTGCCCTCTATTCTTCAGCAGAGCACCGTCGGAACATATCAGCTGATAAACACATATGAATACGGTTACCTGTATGCTGCATTGATCTGTGCTGTAGTGATTGCGCTGCTCGGCGCATGGATGCTTATAGCCAGGACATATGAGAGACGCGCTTATAAGAGAGCCTCGCATCTGTCGAACATGTACTATCTTGAAGAGCGTCACAGGCAGGCACGGATATGGTCTGACTGGAAATCACAGAACAGAGATTACTGATAAAGGGGATAAGCGGCGATGTCTATCGAGAATGACGATAACTTTACTTTTTTGTACAACGAGCAGTTCGAAAAGATCCCGCTCCTGTTCAGATTCAGCCGTAAGCGTTTTATAGCTTCACTTATCGTTATGGGTGTTTTCTTTATAGCCGGCATGGTTTTCATGAGCCTGTTCTATAATTCCGGCGAGTATATAAAGATCCCTTCGCTTGGCGGGTATTCTTTCGGATTTAACGATTACAATTACATTTTTCTGATCCTCATGATCATATGCTTTGCAGTCATAGCAGTCATTGCAGGCTGGATCGTGCTGTCCAAACTGTTCGAGCAGAGAGCCTTCAGGAAGGCGACGGAACTGTCGAACATGATATACCTTACGCAAAGGCATAAAAGGGCAGTGGAGTGGTCTAACTGGAAAATGCAGAACAGAGATTATTGATGGTTTCCGCCGCTGTCCTCGTCGCTTACGCGACATGCGGAGGCGCGATTATCGATCATGCTCGCTAGAGTCCTCCGCGCTTCGCTTGTGCGGAAGCGACCGCGCGATCAATAAGCTCTTTGTCTGGTACATATCAAAGCAAGCAGTTATATCTGAAAATAAGTAAAAACTATATCTTCTTTTCTTCTTATTTCTATTGACTTTGAAACTGTGCGTGGTTATAATTTCAAAGCAACTTTTATGGCGGCATAGCTCAGTTGGCCAGAGCGTCCGGTTCATACCCGGCAGGTCGTAGGTTCGAATCCCACTGCCGCTACCATAAAAGGCCCGTTGGTCAACCGGCTAAGACGTCGCCCTTTCACGGCGGAGTAACGAGTTCAACTCTCGTACGGGTCACCAATGGTACCATAGCCAAGTGGTAAGGCATGGGTCTGCAAAACCCTGATCCCCAGTTCAAATCTGGGTGGTACCTCCAAAGCGTCGCTTTTCTTACAAAGCGACGCTTTTTTTACACAAATAATCAGAGTAGAATATTCGGGATAAGATCAATAGGATTAACCCGGAAGATGAGGTTTACATGAGAGACGATATTAAGGACTTACTTAAAAGATATGATGAGATCGGTGCTTTGATCCTTGAGCAGAAGTTAGACGAATTCGGTGACCAGTTAGACCAGAAGCCTGAAGGCGTCGACGATGCAACTTACGAAGAATATATCCAGCGTCTGGCCAAGGAAGAGACAGACATGGCTACGACCAAGCTCGAGAACGAGCCTGATGAGAAACTTGGCGGTAAGTCGATGAGAGAGCTCTTCGATGAGCTCGGCTTTGAAGAGAAGACAGAAGCATTGGAATATGCCGCACTTAATCTGGACAGAGGTGTGCCCCAGTCCCTGGTTGCAAGCATCGCAACAGAGTCTGCCGATATGGTAAGGGATTACTGCGGAAAGATAATCGGCGAATGTGCATGGACAGAAGAGGAACTTACTGATGAGAATGTTCTTTTCGAGATGCAGTTCCAGAAGGCAATAGCATGCTTTGACGTGCTTACGGTAATGAAGGAACCCTGCTTCATCCAGGCAGTCTTAGACCGTTATTTAAGCTATGGCAAGACACGGGAATTTGTCGCAGAGTCCATTGCCGGATATGTTGAAGCGTTCCCTGAAGTATCAGAGCCGTTCCTCATCAGCATACTCGAGAGCAATGTCGAAGACGGCCTGGAAGGTCCATACGAAGACGTAGTCATAATGCTTACCGAGATCGGCAAAGAGCATAAGACGGAAGAGATCTACCAGACATTAAGACACGCATTCAGATACATGACCAATAAGATCTATGCGGTCATCTGCCTCGCTGATTACGGCGATGACAGGGCTGTGGCGATGTTCAAGAATTACATCAACAGAAATCAGAAGACTATCGAGAGAGACTTGTTCTACGAAATGATGTCAGCTATCCAGCATCTTGGCGGCGACATCTCGGATATCCAGGATCCGTTCGGCGATTTTCAGAAGAAACAGGGCAAGAATTAAATGGAAACAAAATATAGAAGATCAGATAAGCTCGAGAGTCTCTTGGGCATATTAAGAGACTTCTCGGATAGTGACAAGATCATGTTCGGTCAGCAGAACTGCGGCCACATCGGCGTGTCCATAAATGCAACAGACGGCACGGAATCTGACTGCAAGAACCTTACGGGCAGCCATCCGGCGGTTGCAGGCATCGATACGCTCAGCTTCCTGGGTTATGAAGGCAAGATGACAGACCTCGTTACGGTCGTTAAGAACTTAACTCGTCAGGGCCTCATCATCACATTGTCTTCGCACATGCCGAACTTTACCTTAGGCGGCGATGAGTTCTACGATTACTCGCCTAATTACACCGACGGTGACTGCGGCAGAAGGATATTGCCCGGCGGAGACTTAAATTCCAAGTACAGAAGATTCCTCGACATGATCGCCGAGTTCGCTTCATTGTGCATAGACGTCGAAGGCGAGAAGATCCCCATGATCTTCCGTCCCTTCCACGAGTGCAACGGCGACTGGTTCTGGTGGGGCAAGAGCTTCATGACTGATGAAGAGTTCATAGAACTGTTCCGGTATACCGTCGATTATCTTCTGGGCGAGAAGGGTGTCGATAACCTTGCATTCTGCTATTCACCCAACGGCTTCATCGGCAGCGAAGATGAGTATCTGGCAAGATATCCCGGCGACGAATATATCGACATCATGGGCCTCGACCTTTATAACGACAAGCCTCACAAGGGTGACGGCTTCTTCCATAAGATGTCCTCATCTATTGATGTGGTCTACAAGATCTCCCAAGAGAGGGGCAAGATAACAGCGCTCACCGAGATCGGCTACCGCTCCCTTGAGACTGAGAACGGCTACTTCGAAGGCCTTGCCCCGATGGACAATACGATACCGGACTGGTTTACGGAACTCCTCGATGCCGTTACCTCCACAGAGGGCGGAAGGCGCCTAGCGTATATGCTTACCTGGGCGAATTTCTCGGATACCCAGTTCTGGATACCTTTTGTCACTGAAGACTTCAGACACGAGATGGCAGACGACTTCATAAAGTTTGCCGGAGACGACAGGATAAAGATGGCTCCGGCGTTTGATTTCGACTTATAGGTCTGATAAGATTTCTTTGTTTTAAGACCTTTGCGGGTTTAACTCAGTTGGTAGAGTGTCAGCTTCCCAAGCTGAATGTCGCGAGTTCGAGCCTCGTAACCCGCTCCAAAACAAAAAACTCTCTCTCCGGACAAGGTCCTCGGATGCTTCGCATCCATGCGGAAAAGTCCGAAGAGAGAGTTTTTGTTTATCTGAATGCTTCAATCCGGGCCGGCAAGAAAATAAGACCCTGAAACTGATATGAATAAAATCAAAAAAACTGTAAAATCAATTTATAACCTAATCCAAGGAGGATAAATTTATGCAGAAGTATGTTTGCGCTTTATGCGGATACGAATATGACCCCGAGATCGGTGATCCCGACAGCGGAATTGCACCCGGCACAGCGTTCGAGGATATCCCTGAGGATTGGGTATGCCCTGTTTGCGGTGTAGGCAAGGAGAATTTCCAGCCCGCATAATCAGTTAAGATCATCTGCGGGTCCGTGTAAGGCTTAAGAAAAGAGGCTGCAGCGCGGGCCCGCTTATTTTTTGAAAGCAGGAACAGCCATGGCAGAGCAGACTAAAACGATCAACAGAGAGAAAACGATAGTCAGGACGGGCATCATAGGGATAATAGCCAATATTTTTCTGGCATCCTTCAAAGCCCTTATCGGCGTTGCCGTTCATTCGACGGCGATGGTACTTGATGCCGTCAACAACTTCAGTGACGTCTTATCTTCCGTGGTTGCGATCATAGGCACAAAGATAGCCTCCAAGAAGCCGGATTATAAGCATCCGTTGGGACACGGGCGTGTCGAGTATCTGGCTCAGATGATCATTGCCGCCCTGATCCTTTACGCAGGTATTACGGCTCTCTGGGAATCTGTCCAGAAGATCATCCATCCTGTGGAAGCAGACCACAGTGCGCTTTCTCTTACGGTCATCTCTGTGGCGATAGCGGTTAAGATCGTTCTTGGATTATTTGTTAAGGGACAGGGAAAGAAAGTTAAATCGGATCTTCTTATCTCATCCGGAACGGATGCGCTTTTCGACGCAATACTTTCCACTGCAGTCCTCATTTCCGCAGTGATCCTCTTGATCTTCAAGTTCAATATCGAAGCATATGTCAGCGTTATCATTTCATTATTTATCCTTAAGGCAGGCTTCGAGATCATAAAGGAGGCCGTTGATGACATGGTCGGACACAGAGTGGAGGCCGAATACACGAAGAAGGTAAAAGACAGCGTGCTGTCTTTTGACGAAGTCTATGGCGCTTACGATCTCGTCCTTCACAACTATGGTCCTGACAAATATCTCGGCTCGCTTCATATTGAAGTCGATGACACGATGACCGCTGATAAGGTCGATGCGCTCACAAGACGCATTACGGCTAAGGTCTATCAGGACACCGGGATCTTTATCACGGCGATAGGTCTTTATTCAAGGAACTCCTCTGATGAGAAGCTCATGCGCATGAGAGATGAGATCGAAAAGCTCGTCGTAGACCATAAGCACATCAAGCAGATACATGGTTTCTATGTCGATGAGGAGAATAAAAGGATCACTTTCGACGTTGTCGTGGATTTTGATGAGAAAGACAGGGCCGGTCTTGTAGCTCATATCACTGATGATGTTAAGAAAGCATTGCCCGAATATGAGGTTGCAGTAGCGCTCGACAGTGATATAAGCGACCAGTAAAAGGCAATCCGGACAGCACACCCCGTAAACTGCATAAAAAGTAAGGCTTTTCCCGTGCAAATAGTACGATTGCTTGATTATGCCAAGTCGTATGATATTATCTTTTTGTTTAATAAATAAGAATCAGCATTCAGCAGGAGATAATCGGAACTTTGGATACTTCAGTGAAATTAAAGAAGAGTAATGGTCTGCTTAAATGTACCATTATCGGTTTTATTACCGCTTGTCTTACTTTCTGTATCTTTGTCATCAGGAACGGTGGGATCCTTACGATCTGTGATGACTTTAATTCACAGCAGCTTACATTTGCCCAGGCTGTATGGAATGCCGTTCATTACGGCAACGGCGGCGAGTGGACCTGGAATCTCGATCTCGGTTCATCAGTATTGAACGGATTTGCTTTCTATAATCTGGGAAGCCCGTTTTATTGGATATTCTTAGCTCTCCCCAAGGGTATTTTCCCTTATCTGGTAGCTCCTTTATATATCCTGAAATATACCGTCGCAGCATTAACGGCATATATTTATCTGCGCTTGTTCACTAAGAAAGAGGAAGGTAAAAAAGATAACTTCGCCATCATAGGCGCGCTCCTTTATGCTTTCTCGGGTTTCCAGGCGGTAAACCTCATGTTCTTCCACTTCCACGACGTTGTGGCATTTTTCCCGCTGCTGCTCTGGGGTGTCGAGACGATAGACGACAAAAAGAAGAGACCGCTCTTTATCCTTTCCATCTTCATCAACTGCTCTGTCAATTACTTCTTCTTTATCCAGGAAGTAATCTTCATGGTCATCTATTTCCTTTTCAGATACTGGAAAGAGCCTGTAAAGGAAACATTGAAGAAGATGCTCAGCTGCATCATCTGCGGCGTTTTGGGCGTAGGCATGGCAGCAGTTATCTTTGTTCCGAGCGTCCTTTACATCAAGGGCAATTCCAGAAGTGAGATGGCGCTTTACCTAAGGAATTTCGTATTTGATTCGAAGTCACTTCTGCACCTTATAAAAGGCACGCTCCTTCCGGGTGACGTTATGCCTGCCAACAGTGCAGTCATCTTCCAGAACTGGGATTCACCGTCATGCTATCTTCCTTTGTTCGGCATCTCTCTTGTTATCGCATTTATCGGCAAGGACAGAAGCTGGCTCCAAAAGCTCCTGTTATTCCTCTTTGCCGTATCCATATTCCCGTTCATGACATCAGGCTTCCTGCTCTTTACGGCAGTTTACCAGCGCTGGTGGTACATGTTCGTGCTCGTAATGGCACTTGCTACGGTAAAGGTTTTAGAAGATCCCAAGGAATACTTCATGTCCAAGGGCCTGCTGCTTTATGTGCTCGCCACGACGGTATTCTTCCTTGCGATCAAGTATGTCGACTGGAGTGCCAACAAAGAGCAGATCGTATTCTATGAGGACAGATTTACGTATTTCTATATCATTGCGGTTGCAGGACCTGTTCTCCTTGATATCCTTCACAGGACCGGAAAACTCAAATACAGCGTTGTGCTCGTAATGACTATGGTCTTCTGTGCCTTCACGACGGGTCTTACGCTCTACTATTACAAGGATGATGATACTTCGGAATATATCTCGAAATACGAAGCCTCCATTAACCTTAAGACATTGAATGCCCAGTACAGATACCATACGAGAGATAATGTCTTCTCACTGGTCGGAGGCGGCAGCAGTATAGGGTGCTTCAGTTCGACCATCGAGAACTCCGCGCACGAGTTCAACACCCTGCTTGAAGTTGACACCAACAATTCCAGCCAGGGCAGGATCAATGTTCCGGGCTTGGGCCAGCTTTTGGGCGGCAGATACATGGTAAAGGATGACGCCGGTGCTGAGAACATCGTTGACACAGTAAGCTATAAGAACAAGACTTTGTATGTAACCGAGCAGGAGGCATTCCCGATAGGATTTGCCATGGACAGGTATATGTATGCAAGCGAGCTTGCAAAGATTCCTTTTGAGAAGCGTGGCATAGCACTGATGAATGCAGCAGTCATCATGCCCGGTGAAGAGGCAAAGGTGACATCCTGCATGACCCATATTGATGTGGGCAGCATCGACTATAATGTCCCGGTCGATGATATGGCCAAGGCAGCGCAGCAGACCGCAGTAGGGAATTTCTCCAGAGACTATCACGGATTTAAGTTCACAACGGATTACGATAAAGAGACGATGGTCTATTTCTCCGTCCCGAACGACAAGGGCTGGACGGTAACCATAGACGGTCAGAAGACATCCGTCACAGACTCATGCGGAATGATGCTCCTCAAGGTCCCTTCCGGACATCACGCAGTTGAATTTACATACCATACTGTCGGACTCAAGGCAGGTATTGCTCTTGCCATAGTCTCCTGGGCAGCCTTTGCAGGTCTTTGCATTTACCTGAAAGTAAATGGCAAAAAGTCCGGAAAGGGGGCAAAAGCATGAGCAGCAAACTTTTCTCAAAGAAGAACTTAAAGCTCGCTGTCATTGTTCTGGAGATCATCTTCCTGGCAGCCCTCGCTTTGCTTGCGTTTAATACATACAGGAACAGCAGGCCCGTTGCTTTCAAGACTTCCGGAATGAAGATCGTCTCCCAAGATCAGGGCGTCGATTTTAAGCTCGAGAGCATCGAGAGATCGACTGACGGCGGCAAAGACTATATAACAGTCAAGGGCTGGGTGCTCGAAAAAGGCGTTGAGTCAAAGGCATCCGATCCGTTAAAGGTCGTACTCATGGATATCAACACCGGAAGATGCTACAGCATACCTACGGTCAGAACGTCCAAGAAGAGCCTTACCAGGCAGTATTATGACGGCGTCACGTATGACGATTCCAGCTTTGAGGCCAAGATAGGGCTCTGCAAAGAGATCAATGACTCAAGCGAATACCAGGTGCTCATCTATCTGAAGAATTCAGAGGGTAAGAAACTGGTAGATACCCAGACGGGAGTGTTCAGCTGGATTGGTTCACAAAGCTGAAAAAGCGGCACTTTTTAAACCGGATTATTATATTGAAAAAAACTTGTTGACAAAAACAAGGCTCGACCATATAATAATCAGGCACGCGGGATTAACTCAGTGGTAGAGTGTCACCTTGCCAAGGTGAAAGTCGCGAGTCCGAATCTCGTATCCCGCTCCACCAAAAAGCCGTCTCAATCGAGACGGCTCTTTTATTTTCTGAATTATTTCTTTCAGCTTATTTGTCTGCAGGCTTAAGCCTTCTTCTTTCCCTTAAACAGGAGCCTTTGCAAAAGCTCTGTAAGCTTTTGCTCGGCAACACCGAGCAAAACGGACAGGATGATCACACCCAGGGCATAGACCAGGAGATTGATCTTTCCGGCCTTGAGAGTCTTATCGGTCTGGAGCATGCGGAGCGCCGTAAGGGCTGCCAGGTTCATGAGATATGTGTGGAGCGAATATTTGCCGAAGAAACGCGATACCGGATTGCTTACGTGATATTTCATCATGAAGATGATGACCGCAAGGCCCAGGAACAGGAACAAAGGTACCTGGCAGAAATATGTCTTGATCTTCTCTTCGATGCCGGGGCCCTTGCCCATCCATTCTGTCCAGTACTGGAACTTCATCTGGCCGAACGAAGACAGCTTGAAGCAGATTACCGTGATAACGAGGAGCAAAGAGAGCTTGAGGACATAGAGCTTTTTGAAGAAAGCCGTGATCTCTTTTTCGAAGTTGGCAAAGATAAGGCCGGTGAAGAATGCGGGAGCAGAGTTGACCCACCATTCGCCGCTGAACCAGAGGGCCTTCTCGGCCTGCCACCAGAGAGCCTTTTTGGCGAGGGCGGGGTTGACCCACCAGTTTTTAGCGCCATACCACCAGGCGAAGTGTCCGTTGTAGCAGAAGCCGATGCCAAGGCCGATTATAACGGCAAGTATGACCGCGAAGCATACCGGACGGTTCTTGATAAAGCGGAAACAGAGGAAGAATACGAGATAGAGAACAGCGAGGACAATGGGGAACCAGGCATATTCATTCATCATGGTAAGGCCCAGAAAATTGAATATCCAGCGCTCTTTGGGAAGCTTGACGCCCGTTGCTGCCATAAGGATGCCGTAGACCAGAACGTTTACGTAGAAGGGCAGAACGATGGCCTTAACGATCCTGTTCCTTATAAAGCCTTTAAGGTAATCCTTCTTGGTATCAAGGCTCTTGATAAGCCCATAGCCTGAGCAGAAAAAGAAGATCGCAACAAAATAAGCGCCTGCATTTACGAAGGGTGACAGGACCTTCATGTTCTGAAAGAGCTCTTCCTGGGAAATATGGTGCAGCAAAACGCCTATTGCGGCAAAGCCCCTGAGAGACTTCATAGCATCAAGGCTTGTGAAGTCGTCATTGAACTCGCCCTTCCTGCCGAACTTGTTGGTTCCGCCCCAAAGAAAAAGAACCAGGCATGAATAGAATACGATCTGATCCAAGGCCGGCACGACTGCCAGACCGGTAAAAAACTCCCTCATAATGCACCTCTCCCAAGATTCATAACAATGCGTTTATTATCGCATTACGGGCAAAGCGATTAAACCTGACAAATTGCATCTCTTTAAATGAAAAAATAAATGGTATCTCAAAATGGAATGAATTGTCCGGAGTATTTGGACTTCAGCGGATTAACCTTACAGCAAATGCGGGGTTAAGGATTTGTTGCCTTCTAAGCGGACACAAAGAGCAACATTTGAAGCAACAATTCTTAACCTGCGGTATAAGAGCGTAAAAAAGACACAAGGCATTGAAGAACACTCGCCTCAGTGCAAAAACAAGGGCTGCCTTTTGAAGACAGCCCTTTGCGATTTAATTATTTCCTGTTTTTCTTCTTTTTCTTCTTAGGTTTCTCTCGTAAGGATGTCTCTTCGACCGTCTCATAGTTTGATACGGCTTCGGCCTTGGCAAGTCCCAGTTCATCTTTCCTGAACATCGACATCTTTCTTGAGAACGTATCATCTGCATCGTCGAGCAAAGATACTCTCGCGACAGGTTCTGTGGCAGGCTTCGGACTTCCGAAGAGCTTTTCCTGTACCAGGGTTGTGATCTTGTATTCCATAACACCGAGAGCGACGGTCAGGATAATGACGCCTATCGCAAATACGAAGAGGTTGTTGTATCTGTCTCCCATGTAGAAGGGGGATCCTTCATCGTTGTACTGAAGGAATCTGAGCAGCGTAATGGCTGCAAGGTTCATGAGGTATGTATGGAGCGAATACTTGCCGAAGAAACGGCTGATGGGATTGCTTACGTGATACTTCATGAGGAAGATGTAGATCGTAACGGGCAGGATCAGGAACAGGGGAACCTGGCAGAAGTAAGTTGCGAGCTTATTGCCGATCTCAGGTCCCTTGAGATTGAATTCTGTCCAGTAACCGAACTTTGACTGGCCGATATCAGAGATCGCAAAGCAGACCTCTGTGATGATTACGAGGATAAAGAAACGCTTCCAGTAATCCTTCTTGAAGAAGGCGACGATCTTTTCTTCGTAGTTCGCGAAAACAAGACCCGTCAGGAATGCGGGAGCGGAGTTGACCCACCATTCGCCGTGGAACCAGAATACCTTCTCCTTCATCCACCATGTAGCTTCATTCATATAGTAATATTCGCTGCACCACCAGTTGTCGGGGCCTGTCCACCATGCGTAGTGGCCTTCGATCATGCAGCCGATTCCCATGAGGATAATGAATGCAAAGATTACGATAAAGCGTGTCTTGGGGAGCTTAAAGAGGCGGAAAGTAATGAAGAACAGGAGGTATAAAATAGCGAGGACAATAGGGAACCATGCGAACTGGTTCATCATGGTAACGCCTAAGAGATTGAAGACCCACTGTTCTTTGTCCATGGGAAGCCTTACGAGTGCGATAAGAGCACCGTAGAGCAGGATATCGACATAGTAAGGAACGACGATCGACTTTACGATCCTCTTCTTTATGAAGCCTTTAAGATAACCGGGCTTTGAATTGAAGCTCTTAAGGAGTCCGTAACCTGATGCGAAGAAGAAGATCGCAACGAAATAAGCTCCTGCATTAACGAACGGAAGAAGGATGCCTTCCTGCTGGAAGACCTGCTCCTGAGATATGTGGTGGAGGATTACGCCCATAGCGGCAAACCCTCTTAATGACTTCATCGTGTCCAGACTTAAGAAGTCGTCGTTGAATTCATTTTTCTTGAAAAGCTTATTGGATCTGCCCCAAACGAATATATAAACAAACGCAATAGCTACGATGAAATCTGCGATATTCCACCAGTGAATACCGTCAAAATGGCCTAAAATGAAACTGAGCATGGATAACCTTTACCCCCAAAATTCAATGTTCATATTGTCGCACAATGCAGGAATATTGTATATTTATATTATCAACAGTTTTTAAATATCTTGGGGGTGCAATATGAAAGGAATCATTTTAGCGGCAGGCAAGGGCACACGTCTTTATCCTATTACGAAGCCTGTTTGCAAGCCGTTGCTTCCTGTTTACGACAAACCGATGATCTACTATCCTCTTTCGGTCCTCATGGAGGCCGGGATCAAGGATATCCTTGTAATTACTCCGCCGGACGACACAAAGCCGTTCGTAGACCTTTTGGGTGACGGTTCACAACTCGGTATCTCGATCAAGTATATGGAGCAGAAGGTTCAGAGAGGTATCGCTGACGCCTTCATCATCGCTAAGGACTTTATCGGATCAGATTCTGTCTGCCTTGCTCTGGGCGACAACATCTTCTACGGTCCTTTCTTCAGAAGAAAGCTCAGAACAGCAGGAAGGAATGAGGAAGGCGCTGTCATCTTCGGCTACTATGTAGCAGACCCCAGAGCCTTCGGTGTTGTAGAGTTTGATGCTGACGGCAAGGCTGTATCGATCGAAGAGAAGCCCAGACACCCGAAGTCCAACTACATTGTTCCGGGTCTTTATTTCTACGATAACCGCGTCGTTGAGATCGCAAGCAAGATCCAGCCCTCTGCAAGAGGCGAGCTCGAGATTACATCCGTAAATGAGGAATACTTAAAGAGCGGACAGCTCAATGTTATTCCTTTGGGCAAGGAGTTCTCATGGTTTGACGCCGGCAACCCGGACAGCCTTTATGAAGCAGCAGGCTCTATCAGGGCAGCTCAGAGATCAGGAAGAATGATCGGATGTCTGGAAGAGATCGCATGGCACAACAGATGGATCGAGAAAGAGCAGTTCTTAAAGATGGCTCAGTCCATGTCCAAGACAAATTACGGTCAGTATCTTGAGTCTTTGGGCGAGGAGATCTGAGACGGGCTTCACCTGTTCGATTTTTCTGAAATAGAATGCTATAATTGACATATGTCGTTTTCGCGGCATATGTCATTTTTTTAGGAGTTGCTGAAAATGCCAAGGCCGGTAAGAGTCAGAAGAGTATGTGAGGAGCCTAAATACACCAGATTTGTGCCTACGGGCGCGGATAAGATCGACGCTCAGGTCTTAACCATCGAAGAGTATGAAGTCATCCGTCACGTGGATTATCAGAAAATGACGCACGAGGAGTGCGCACGGCAGATGGCGATATCCAGAACGACCGTAACGGAGATCTATGAGACGGCAAGATTTAAGATTGCCGACTCCCTGATCAACGGAAAGACATTATGTATCGAAGGCGGCAATTACAGAGTTTGCGAAGGCCACGAGTGCTGTAACGCAAAAGGCAAGCCCTGCAGCAATGAAGACTGCAGGCATGATGAATAAAGGAGAGAAACCATGGCTGAGATTATCTTAGATGACAGCAATTTTGAAGCAGAGGTATTGAAGAGTGACCTCCCGGTGCTCGTTGATTTCTGGGCTCCCTGGTGCGGCCCCTGCAAGATGCTGGGACCTGTCATTGCTGCCATTGCAGAGAAGTATGACGGTAAGATCAAGGTTGGCAAGTACAATGTTGACGATTCGACAGAATACGCAGAGAAGTACTTTGTTGAGAGCATTCCTGCCGTTAAGATCTTCAAGGGCGGCGAGATCGTAAACGAATCAATGGGATTTGTTCCCCAGCCCAAGATCGAGGCTCTTATCGAAGAGATACTCTGATAAACAAAACAGAAATGATAAACCAGGATCCCGGCTTCACACATTGAAGTCCGGGATCATTTCATTTCCGGACGATTCATATTCCTGGATAAAGGCATTTGTCTGCCCCTTTGACGCGAGGTAGTCTGCCAATGTGTCGCATGTCCTTTTCGAAGGCTTGCCGGCAAGCCTGCCTGTGCAGGAGGGCATTGGCGTGTACTGGCTCATAAGACTTATAAAGATCCTGTTTCCGTATCTGGAAGTCAGATAGTCTATTACGTGCTTGGAGTCGAAAAGTCCGCCCGGCAGTATCAGGTGCCTTACGATGACGCCCCTCTTAAGAAGACCGTCGGGTCCCATAACGATGTCTCCGGTCTGCCTTACCATCTCGTCAATTGCGCTGCAGCAGACGCTGAAGTAGTCAGGCGCGTGTGAGTATTCCGATGAGAACTTGGATGAGAAATATTTCATGTCAGGCATGTAGATGTCTACGAGGCCGTCGAAAAGCCTGAGGGTTGAGACGAGATCGTACCCGGAGCAATTGACTGCCACGGGAATATTAAGTCCTGATGCTTTTGCAAGCGATATTGATTCTGCAACGGCAGGCGCAAAGTGCATCGGAGTTACGAGATTTATATTGTTCGCGCCCTGATCCTGAAGTTTGAGATAGGAATCCGACAGGCTCCCGGCGTCCATCTTGAGGCCAAATCCTGTGGGACCTCTTGAGATGGAATAGTTCTGGCAGAATACGCAGCCTAAGCTGCAGCCTTCGAAGAAGACCGTGCCGCTTCCATTAGTTCCGGATATTACAGGTTCCTCGCCAAAATGGAGTTTTATAAGGTTTACCACCGGGTATCCGGGCATTCTGCAAAAGCCGGTCTTGCCGGATGTTCTGTCGGCGCCGCAGCGCCTCGGGCACAGATTGCAGTTCTCAAAGAGGTTTTCCATAACTTTAATATTCTACTACCAACTGAAGTTTCCGTTGTTATAGCCAACTAAAGACATGAACATGTCATTAAAATACAGACATTTTACCGCATATCTGTATGCAAGTCTGATGATAAAATCTATGCATGGCCATACATGAAGAATGCGGAATATTCGGAATTCACGGGAGTAAGTACTCTGCCAGTGATGTTTATTACGGACTTTTCAGTCTCCAGCACAGGGGACAGGAGAGTTGTGGTATTGCTACAAATGATGATGCCTCTATAGAGTGCGTCAAGGGAATGGGACTTGTCAGCGATGTATTGAGCAGCGACAAGATCAGCAATCTCAAAGGCGATATTGCTATAGGTCACGTAAGATATTCCACAGCAGGCGGAAGCGTTCCGGAGAACGCACAGCCTATCGTTACCCAGTATTCAAAGGGAACACTTTCCATCGCACATAACGGAAATCTTACCAATGCGAACGAGCTTAAGAGAGAGCTTGAGGACAAAGGTGCTATCTTCCATACGACCACCGACTCGGAGGTCATCGCATATCTCATTGCGCAGAAGAGATCTTCTAATCCTTCGGTTGAAGAAGCCGTCAAGGAAGTAATGGGTATCATCAAAGGCGGATATGCTCTTCTTGTCATGAGTCCCCGTAAGCTTATCGCGGCAAGGGATCCCTTCGGCTTAAAACCTCTCGTTATGGGTAAATTGGATGACGCGGTCATCTTCTGTTCCGAGACATGCGCATTAGAAGCCGTCGGTGCGAGATTCATAAGAGACATTGAACCCGGCGAGATCGTCATCGTGGAGAACGGTGAGGTCAGATCCATTGATTCCGGATTAAAGCGTCCCATGAAGAAATGTGTTTTCGAGTATATCTATTTCGCCAGACCGGATTCTGTAATTGACGGTATCTCTGTTGCAGCCGCAAGAAGAGAAGCGGGCAGGATCCTTGCAAGGAAACACCCTTGCGAGTGCGATATAGTAATCGGTGTGCCTGAGTCGGGGATTGATGCCGCATTAGGTTTTGCGGCAGAATCGGGCATTACTTATGAGAAGGGATTCGTTAAGAATTCCTATGTAGGAAGAACGTTCATCAAGCCATCACAGGAACAGCGTAAACAGGCGGTTAAGATCAAGCTTAACCCTATCTCGGCTGTCGTTAACGGCAAGAGAGTAGTAATTATCGACGATTCGATCGTCAGAGGAAATACGATCGCTAACCAGGTCAATATGTTAAGAAATGCGGGAGCTACTGAGGTTCACGTAAGGATCAGTTCACCGCCGTTTATGCATCCCTGTTATTACGGAACGGATGTGCCGGATGAAGACTATCTGATTGCATGCCAGCACACGATCCCTGAGATCTGTGAGATAATCGGCGCGGATTCTTTGGGCTATCTGGAGCCTGAGGATCTGAACGATATGCTTGGCGGTGACGGCTTCAGATATTGTGACGCCTGCTTCACAGGGGATTATCCGGAGAGATAAGAGGGCTTTTACATGCCAGATAACAGGGGACAAAGACATCCGAATGTCAGATCAGCTGATTCTGCAGTCGTTAAGGCTGTAGAGCATCAGGCTGCCCTTGAACGCCAGGCTCAGCAGAGGCAGGATCAGGCACGCCTCGCAAGGAATCAGGCTATGCCTCAGCGCATGCCCAGGCCTGCAAATGTAACAAGACCCACATATCAGCGTCCGGCACAGGCAATGCCCCAGAGGCAGGTTCCGCCTATGCAAAGACAGCCCCAGCCCATGCAGCGCCAGGCCCCGCAGCCTGTGAATGTCAGACAGCAGATGCCCCAGCAGCGTCCGGTTCAGGCAATGCCTCAGAGGCAGGCGCAGCCCGCATATCAGCGTCCGGCTCAGCCCGTTAACGCAAGACAGCCGGTGCCTTCTTCTCAGAATCAGGCAGTCTTACGCCGCGATGCGCAGCCCTATGCACAGCCTGTCATGCAGCCCGTGCCCCAGCGTCTGCAGATCCCTCAGCAGCCGAGACCCGTGAACCAGGCAATGCCTGTTCTTCATACATCGACACAGCAGCTTAATACAAGGATGCCTGTGCCGCATCGTCCGGCCCAGTCTCCGAATGCCAATATGCCGGTAGTGCGTTCTGTTCCCCAGACCATTGCCATGCCCCGTCATGTTTCTAATCCGGGTGAAGGAAGAAGAGAACTCGAATCCTTGATGGAAGAGGAACAGTATGACGAACTTCAGGAAGACGGCATTGTTGAAGCAGATTCCGAATTTGAGGAATTTGACGACGATGAAGAAGAGGAAGTTGTTGAGAAAAAGCACCGCAGATCACGTGAGCGCAAGCAGAGAAAACACAGGTATCTGCCTTATCTCATTGTGCTTTTGCTCGAGATCCTGATTGCCGGTGCGGCAGTATGGGCCATTACGGTATTTAACGAGGATACGGATCTCATCGTTACTCAGAATACGATCGAAGCAGGATCTTCAGCAGACCTCTCGATGTTCCTTACAGGCAATGCGAGGTTCCCTGAATATGTATCCTGCAATCTTGATTTTTCCACGGTAAATTACGTTCTCCCACAGACGATCAGATTTACTATCAGGATGTACGGCGTCAATTTCCCGTGCGTTCTTGAGATCGTTGATACGACACCTCCTACGGCAGAAGCCGTACCTCACGAGATGTTCTCTATTGATGCTATTCCGCCTGTCGAAGAATGCGTTAAGAACGTCTATGATCTTAACGACGTAACGGTAAAGTGGAAGGAAGTTCCTGACATTTCCGGCGGCGGCAACATTATCGCAAAAGCATCCGTTACTGATTCATCCGGCAACGAGACCATAGTAGATGTTCCTTTCCAGGTAACAAAGGACTCTGTTGCACCTGTTATCGAAGGCACAAAGAATATCGAAGCATTTGTCGGTGACTCGATAAGATACAGAACTGACGTAACGGTTACAGATGACCTCGATCCCAATCCGACCCTTGACATCGATACAAGCGGAGTCAACTTAAAAGAGGCCGGCACTTATGATGTCATCTACAGGGCAAAGGACTTCACCGGCAACACGACCGAAGTTACCATTAAGCTCACGCTCACGAAAAAGCCGAAGACATATGTCGATCCTTCGACGGTTGCAGCAGAAGCTAAAAAGGTCTTGAACAAGATCACAAAGTCGGGCATGAGCGACATGGAGAAGGCCCTCCAGATCACATGGTGGGTAAGATACAACATCAACTACGTTGCCAAGGCCGACAACTCGTCATGGACGAGAGCTGCTTATGACGGACTCGTTAAGCGACAGGGCAACTGCTATAACTTCGCTATGACTGCGAAGGCTCTTTTCGATGCCGCAGGAATCGAGAACATGATCATCACGAGAGAGCCGTTTATTTACCACGGTCACTATTGGAATTACATCAATATTGACGGTGAGTGGTATCACTGCGATTCTACGCCCAGAAAGAAGTACAACAGCTACTTCTTCATGTATACGACCAAGGAATTGAAAAACTTTTGGCATAACGGCTGGAATGGGTATAATTTTAAAGAGGAGAAGTACCCTAAGTCGGCTACGAAGTCGGTACAAAACAAGATCAATTACGGGGCTCACAAACTGAAATAGCGGTATGAAGAAGACAGGTGACGGCAATAATCAGAAGCCAGTAAAGCGGGATATCGATCATTCCGCGGCAAGGCGCTCCGTCAGCCCGGTCAGCAATTTGACAAATGCTCCCTCAAATGTCTCAAAACCTCAGATAAAAAGCCAGCCGGTACCAAGACCGGTTCAAAACCGTGTTCAGAGAACTACTGATCCCGCTCTCAGGAATCAGGGCCCAAAGTCCGTTCAGAGGGCAGTACAGAGACCTGCCGGAGGACAGACTCAGAGGCCTGCACAGAGACAGTCTCAGAGACCTGTTCAAGGATCCGTTAAGAGACCGGTTCAAGCACCCTCTCAGAGAACTTCCCAACGGCCGGTTCAGAATAAGGTTCAAAAGCCGGAGAGAAGAACCTCCAAGACTGAAACGAAGAAACTTAACCTTGTTCCTCTTCTGATCGCTGCGGCTGTGATCCTTCTGGGAGTCTTGGGTTATTTCGGAATCAGCAGATTCCTCGAAAAGGAATATGCCCTTGTTGATCAGGAGAAGACGATCGAAGCGGGTTCTGCAAAGCCGGAGCTCGGCATGTACCTTAAGGGCGAGCCGGCTCTTCCGAAGTTCGTCTCATGCAATCTCAACTTTGATGAAGTCAATATCAGTCTCCCGCAGACCATAAGATTTACGATAACTATGTACGGAAAGCATTTCCCGTGCATTCTCAATATCGTGGATACGGTCGCTCCGACAGGCGAGGGCGTTCCGCAGAAGATCTTTGCAGGACAGGAAATGCCTGATGCATTAAGCTGTGTTACGAATATTCAGGATGTGACTGATGTCACCGCAGCCTGGTATGAAGTGCCTGATATGTCCAGGGGCGGAAGGTATAACACTTACGTCATTCTTACCGACGCTTCGGGCAATCAGAATTATGTGGGCGTACCTTTCGACGTTACATTGGATTCGACACCTCCGGTGATCAAGGGCTATCAGGACCTTCAGGTCTATGTAGGTGAGACGATAGCTTACAAGAAAGATCTTGTAGTAACAGATGATTATGATTCCGCTCCCATCATTGATGTGGACACCTCGAAAGTGGATCTGAGGACGCCGGGCAAATATGAAGTTACGTATACTGCCAGGGATTTCTCAGGCAATGAGACGTCGGTCACGGTAAAGCTCAAGGTCTTAAATAAACCAAAAGGGTACGTCGAACCTGACGTGGTCTATGCGGAAGCAAAAAAGATCTTAGATGAGATAACCGAACCCGGAATGACCGAAGAAGAGATTGCCCTCCAGATCGTCTGGTGGTGCAGATATAACATCAGATTTGTCCTAAGGACCCAGAGCAGTTCGTGGACTGAAGCTGCATATAATGCCTATACGAAGAGGATCGGCAACTGCTATTCGACCGTATATGCGGTAAAGGCCCTGCTGGATGTGGCCGGCATCAAGAACATGATAATCGAGCGTTATCCGTTCCAGACAGCAACCCACTACTGGAATTACGTTTACCTTAACGGCCAGTGGTATCACTGCGATTCGACATGGAGGAAGGACTACGACAGCTATTTCTTCATGTATACGACCAAAGAACTCCTGAACTTCTGGCAGGGCGGATGGAACGGATTCCAGTTCAAACAGAAGGCATTCCCTGAAAGTGCGACCGAATCTGTACAGAAGAAGATCGATTATAAGAACCACAAGATTGTAGCGGACTGATTTATGCTATAATTCTTCAAAGAATAAGAAATATGGAGTTTAGGATGACGCCGATACTGTATTTAGTGATTCCGTGCTATAACGAGGAGCAGGTACTTCCTCTTACGAGCGGCAAATTCAAGGCCAAACTTGAAGAACTCATAGAAGCCGGCAAGATCAGTGATGAAAGCCGTGTTATGTTCGTAAATGACGGCAGTAAGGATACGACATGGGATATCCTTACGTCACTTTGTGAAGAAGACAAGAAATATGCGGCAATCTCTCTGGCACACAACAGAGGCCACCAGAATGCATTGATCGCAGGTCTCATGGAAGCGAAGAAGTATGCTGACATCACCATCTCGATGGACTGCGACGGTCAGGACGACATCAATGCGATCACTCAGATGGTCGATGAATATGCCAAGGGAAATGAGATCGTCTTCGGCGTAAGAAATGACAGATCCACCGACTCCTGGTTCAAGAGAACGACTGCACAGTCTTACTATAAGTTCCTCCGCGGCATGGGCGTGGACATCATTCCGGATCATGCGGATTACAGACTCATGAGTTCCAGGGTCCTTAATGCTCTTGAAGGTTACGGAGAAGTAAATCTCTTCTTAAGAGGCATCATTCCCCAGCTCGGATTTAAGCAGTCCGTTGTTTATTATTCCAGAGCCGAGCGCGAAGCAGGAACCACACACTATCCTCTGTCCAAGATGATGTCTCTTGCCATAGACGGCGTTACGTCATTTTCCATAAGGCCCTTAAGACTTATCACTGTTTTAGGCATTATCGTTGCTCTTTTGAGCTTTATCGGTATCATATATGTTCTGGTATCGGTCATCTCAGGCTATTACGTTGACGGCTGGGCTTCCACCACATGTATCCTCTGCTTCGTATCGGGAATACAGATGATAAGCCTTGGCGTTATCGGAGAATATATCGGCAGGATCTATCTTGAGACGAAGAAGCGCCCGCGCTACTTTGTTGCAGAGAGAAAGAATTTAACGGAGGAGTAAACCATGGATATTTTGTATGTAGTAATGCCCGCATATAACGAAGAGGACAATATTCTCGACGTAGTTACATCATGGTATCCAATACTTGAGGGTAAGGATCCGGCATCCAGGCTCGTTATCGCTGACAGCGGAAGCCAGGACCGCACACATGAACTTCTTGAGAACTTCCAGAAGGATCATCCCCAGCTCGTTATCCTGTCCGATACCGGCAAGCAGCACGGCCCCAAGGTCATTGCTCTTTACGATTATTCGATCAAGCAGGGCGCTGATTTTATTTTCCAGACTGACTCAGATGGACAGACACTGCCTTCTGAATTTGATGCTTTCTGGCAGATGCGCCATGGCTATAAGGGAATCTTCGGCCACAGAGTCGTAAGAGGAGACGGTAAGGACAGAGCCTTCGTCGAGAAGGTCGTATGCTTCCTCTTAAAGCTCTATTTCAAGGTAAAGGTACCGGATGCAAACGCTCCTTTCCGTCTCATGGACGCGAAAACAGTAGCCAAGTATCTTCCCAAGCTCGACAAGGATTACAACCTCCCGAACATCATGATGACGACTTATTTTGTTCACTATGGTGAGGAGCATACTTTCCGCGAAGTTACTTTCAGACCCCGTCAGGGCGGTACGAACTCTATTAACATCAAGAAGATCGTTAAGATCGGCTGGAAGGCTTTAGGTGACTTCCGCCGCCTTAAGAAGGCAATGTAATGGCTAAGAAAGAATCCGGAAAAATTAAAAAGATAATCACGGCGCTGGTTCTGCTGGCGCTGTCTTTTGGAATCCTTTGGTTTGCCCAGAGACTCCTTGTGAAAAAATACCAGGTTGGTGTTATCGAGGGCTCTTTTACAGAGGAATACTATAAGGAGAAGGTTCCTCATGACATTCTCATCTTCGGCGACTGCGACGCATATGAGAACTTCTCGCCAATCAAGATGTACGAAGATTACGGTATCTCTGCTTATATCAGAGGTTCCGGTGAGCAGTACATGTGGCAGTCCTATTATCTTCTCAGGGATTCATTGAGGATCGAGACTCCGAAGATCGTTGTTCTGTCTATCCATAACATGCAGAATGAGTATCCGAAGCGCCAGGAAGTCTATAACAGAATGACCTTAGACGGCATGAAGTGGTCCAAGGATAAGGTCGATGCCATCAATGTTTCCATGACAGAAGAAGAGACTTTTGCATCTTATGTTTTCCCAATCCTGAGATATCATGACAGATGGAACCAGCTTACAATGACGGATATCCGTCATTTATTCTCGAAAGATAAGATCTCCCACAACGGCTACTATATGCGCTGTGACATAAGAGGCGTGAATACAATATGGAGAACGCCCGGCAGGATCAGTTATGAATTCGATCAGACTTCAATGTATTATCTCGACCAGATCAGACAGCTCTGTGCCGAGAAGGGCATTGAGCTTATCCTCGTGCGTGCTCCGCTCGAATACGGGTGGCACGAACAGTGGGACGAGAATATCGAGAAGTATGCATCCGAGTACGGGCTCACATATCTCAATTTCAATAAATATGCAAAAGAGATGGGTATTGATCTGACCCATGATACCTATGACGAAGGTATTCATCTGAACATCTACGGCGCGGAGAAACTCAGTGTATTCTTTGGCAAATATCTGAAAGAGCATTACGAGCTGACCGATTATAGGACCGTTCCTGCCGTTGCCAAGGATTATGAGAAGGATATCGAATTCTATAACTTCATGAGGGACGACCAGTTAAGAGAACTCAAGGAATACGGCGAACTTATGAGTTACGGAGCCAATGCGATCGAGGATTAACAAGGAATCTTTACAATTGGACATATTAACGTAAAAAATCCCACGGTTTTCCCTTATTTTTGGCATTTGAATGTAATTTCCATAGTGTATTATTAGTGGAGTGTTTATAAAGAACCAAATATGGGAGGATTTTTTGACATGAAATCAGTAAAAGCAGCAGCTCTTATCATGAGCCTTAGCATAGCAGGTGCCGCACTTTGTGCTTGTAACAACCAGCCTGATCCGGTATCTTCTGATATCAACGTTATCGCTACACAGAGCCAGAATGACGGTTTTACAGGCGGCTCTAAGGAGAGCGAAGGCCACGTTGATCCGAACGCAGCAAGCACAAACTACAAGTTCTCATACCAGGGCGTTGATTTTGTAATCGATGCAGTTATCGATCTCTCTAAGTTTACAGAGGGTACAGATTATGAGGCAAGAGAAGTTCAGTCCTGCGCATATCAGGGATTCGGTATGGAGTACAACTTCAAGGGCGGTGCTCTTCAGATCGAGACATATCCTGATGGTGACAAGGAATTCGTAACACGTATTTCCATTTTCGATGACACAGTATCCACACCTGAGGGAATCTGCGTTGGCAGCACTGTTGAACAGGTAAAGACTGCTTACGGCGAGCCTACGGATTCTACAGATGCAGCTCTGATCTATGAGAAGGGCGGTTCTGTTATCCAGTTCCTGATCAAGAATGATGCTGTTTCACAGATCCAGTATCTTGGCAATTAATTATTGCAGATGACACGTCAGGCTAAGAAAAAGAAATTCAGTATCACAAGGCTGTTGGGATTGGGGATTCTTCCTCCGATCGCAGGAGCCTTGTTGGGCGTTGCAGGCTGTTATTATTACTACACAAAAACCATTGAAAGTATTGATAACAGAGTTCTTCAGGAAGTAAGCATCGAGTATGGCCATCCGGTCACATTGGACAGCTTCTTCACTGAGATCCCGCCGAATACAAAGTTCATTACTGCAGTAGACCAGATCGATACCGGTCTTTTGCAGAGCTACGACATTGCCATCGACTGCGGCGGTCACGTCGTTCATTCGGTTCTCAATGTAGTCGACCGTACGGCACCTACCGGTAAGGCAGTTCCTTTCAAGATGTATGCCGGCAAGGCACCTGATCCGGAACTTCTTATCGACGATATCTTTGATCTGACATCCGTATCACTCTCTTATGACAAGGGTGAGCCCGATCTTACTAAGGGCGGAGACTTCATGATCGGCGTAAGGCTTACGGATTCCAACGGAAACTATTCTGTTGTTGACGTTCCTTTCCGTGTCATCAAGGATGTTCAGGCTCCTAAGATCTTAGGAACTCACGATTTTGACGTGGTAGTCGGCAAAGGTGACGGCATTGATTACGCAGAAAGTCTTATTGTTACAGACGACTATGCTGTTAAGCCTAAGCTGGAGATCGATGATTCAAAGGTAGATCTCACTCAGGTCGGCGATTACGATCTTGTTTACAGAGCTACAGATGATGTCGGCAACGTTTCCGAGATAACCGTTCAGGTTCATGTCGTAATCACAGGCAGAGGCGGTCTGTCATCTGCTGAGATCCGTGCCTACGAAGATAAGGCATACAGCATGGCCAAGGACATCAACAAGAAGATCCTGGGAAAGAATGATACCGATGTCGTTAAGGCAATGAAGATCTTCTACTGGGTACACAATAACATCAGATTCGTATTGCGTACTCCCCAGTACGAGAACTGGGCTGTTGCAGCCATCAATACTTTCTCAAAGAAGTATTCTTCCTGCTACGGCACCTGGGCAGTATGCAAGGCCATGCTCGATGTTGAAGGTATCGAGAATCTCTGCGTCGTAAGAAAAGTATCGAGGGCACATCCTAATTACCATTACTGGGCTTTGGTAAAGCTCAACGGCGAATGGTACCACTGTGATGCCCAGAAGTATTTTGACGGAACCTCCAAGAAATACTTTACCTTTATGATGACAGATAAGGAGATATATGCAGCTCCTTCTGACCATACTTTCGAGAAGTCCAAGTATCCGGAAAGATCGACCAAGTCGGTTCAGAAGTATGTAGATGTTTATAACGGGAAGATCAAATCGGGTTTCCCGTATAAATAAATGAGACGGTAAAGCCCGTCCGATGGGGATTTAAATTTATTAATGGGAATTGGTAATGGGAATGAAGAGAAGAGTTTTAAGCATAGCGGCTTGCTTCCTGGCAGTTTTCTCGATTGCCTTGCTTGCCGCATGTAACACCCTTAACGATCTCAAGACTGATGTAACTATCGAGGTAGGTTCGCCTATCTCGATAGATGCATTTTTCGAGAACGTACCTGAAGGGGCCGAATTCCTGACGGATGTGTCGGGAATCAACACCGCTGAGCCGGGAGTCTATCAGCTGAAGATCCGCTGCGGCAAGAAGAGTGCAGATGTCATCTTAAGGATCGAAGACCACACTCCTCCTGCAGGAGAAGCAATTCCGCAGACGGTTTATCTCAACTGGAAGATGCCTGAGGCAAAAGACTGTATCGCCAACCTTTACGACTTCTCGGGAATAGCCCTGGTCGATTACCAGGACGGTGTTCCGAGCTTTACGGAAGGCGGAGAATATCAGGTGCCGGTAGTTGTTGCCGATGTATACGGCAACAGCGCTGTGATCAATATTCCGTTTACGGTGATCAATGATACTACGCCTCCTATTATCAGCGGTCTTCGTGAGCTCGAGCTCGAGGGCAACCCCGACCAGCTTGATTATTTAGAAGGCGTTACGGCTACTGACGATTATGATCCTGAGCCGATGATCACATTCGATGATTCAAAGGTCGATTATACAAAGACCGGAACTTACGAGCTCATATACAGGGCAAGTGACAAGGCCGGCAATATCGGAACTGCCACAACGACCATAAAGATCAAGGTAGCTTCCGAGACGGCTAAGAATAAGACGAGCGGCGGAGACAACGGAACCTATTATGTAGGTGACGGTGATCCGTATGCCCTCGCCAGAAAAGTTATGTCCGGCCTCTGGGGCAAGGACAATGTCGCCACTGCAAGGAATATCTTCAACTGGGTTCATAACAATCTGTGGTTCAGACTTCTTTCCGGTACAAGGAATTACGAGCATGCCGCATACAGGGGCTTTACGAAGCACAGCGGCGACTGCTACGTTTATTATTCATGCTGCAAGATGCTCCTGGATATTGCCGGGATCGAGAATATGAGAGTCGACCGTTATCCGAAGCTCAACGGCAAGGTCCATTTCTGGCTTCTCGTTAAGCTCAACGGTGAGTGGTATCACTGTGATGCAACGGAAGGTTACAATGACCATCCGGGCGTATGGTTCATGTGCACGGATGCGCAGATCAATGACAGATACCATAAGTTCAACGGAGCTTTATATCCTCCGAGAGCAGGTGGATCCAAGGAGTTCGCATCTCCTACGCCGGTTCCTTCCGAAGAGCCGTCGGTTACTCCGTCTCCCTCAGTATCTCCGTCGGTAACTCCTACGGTTTCGGTAACGCCTTCTGCTACACCTACGGTACAGCCGTCCGCAGGTCCGACAGCGACACCTGCAGCGGATACGCCTACGCCGACACCGGAAGGCAATTCACCTACGCCTACTCAGGCTGCCGATCCGACGCCTTCAGCTACGCCGGTCCCGGTTACTCAGGATACTCCGACACCTACAACGAAACCGACAGAAGCAACAAGCAGCGAGTCGGCTGGCGAGTAATAGTTGTTATAAATATTTCTTGATATTTTTCACTTAATTTAAAATAATTAAGATATGTATAAGACCATTGGAAAAATTGGAGCCTTTTTATATTGCGCCGCCATAATCGCGGTTACTGTTATTTTCACGATCCGTGATGCAAACAGAAACCTCAAGCGCGACGTAGTTGTAGAAGCAGGCTCCAATATCAGGATCGAAGATTTTTTCGAGAGGTGCCCTGACGATGCCAGGTTCGTTAACGATGTATCAACGATCAATACCGATGAGCCTGCGGTCTATAAGCTCAAGGTCTTCTATGACGAAGTGTTCGAAAAGGATGTTGTCTTAAGAATAGAAGATCATACGGCTCCGAGAGGCATAGCACTTCCGCAGTCACTTTACACAACATGGAAAGCTCCTGAGGCAGCTGACTGCGTTGGTTATCTTTATGACCTGTCGGGAATCTCAAAGATCGAATATCAGGAAGAGCCTCTTTTCAAGGACGGCGGTGATTATAACGTGCCGGTCCTTGTTACAGATGTTTACGGCAACACAGCTTCCATCAGCGTTCCTTTCACGGTAATAGATGACCGCACGGGACCTGTCTTAACGGGTGTACATGCTCTTGAGACGGAAGCGAACAGTGAGCCTGATTTCTTTGATGGCGTAACTGTCACAGATGATTACGACGAGGATCCGGTAATAAGGATCGACGATTCGAAGGTCGATTACGAGCATCCCGGAACATATGAGGTCAAGTATATTGCCATTGATAAGGCTAATAATTTCACTACAAAAACAGTTGAGATAAAGGTTAAGGAATCCACGGCACCGGCTCCTGCCGGCAGTGACAGCGAGTATGATGTCTCAGGCTCCGGATCAGGCGGAACCGGCGGCGGTGGCGGCGGCGGAAACGGCAGGCTGTCCGATGCGAAGAGACTTGCTTCCAGAGTGCTGTCCGGACTCTGGGGAAAGGATAATGTCGCAACCGCCAGAAATATCTTCAACTGGGTGCACAACCATGTTTATTATTCGCATTGCGGCAGCTTGAGCTATGCACAGGCAGCTTACCGAGGCTTCTCAAAACGTTCGGGAGACTGTTATGTCTATTATTCTTGCAGCAAGATGCTTCTTGACCTTGCCGGAATTCCCAACATGATGGTCAAAAGATATCCGGTATCGGGAAGCAACCATTACTGGAATCTCGTAAAGCTCAACGGCCAGTGGTATCACTGCGATTCAACACGCTTCAAGCACAGAAGCTCGATCTATTTCATGTGCACAGACGAGCAGATAAATGACAAATATCACCGCTTTAACGGAAGGCTTTATCCTGCGCGTGCTGGCGGGTCGAAGGAATTCATGCCTTCTGATACTCCGACACCTACGGAAACTCCGACGCCGGAGGTAACAGAGACACCGACGCCTACGCCTACACCGACACCGGATGTCTCGGTTACGATCACACCTACTCCGACAGGTTCAGCCGAACCTACGGTAACGGGTGCGGATACACCGACACCTACACCGGAGATAACTCAGGACGTGACGGTCACGCCTACTCCGAAAGAGACGGATCCGTCGGAACCTACGGATACTCCGCCGCCGACGAATACACCGACTAATACGCCGCCACCGCCGCCGACGAAAATACCGGAAACAGAGCCGTCTGAAACTTAAAGATAATAAATGGGGAAATAGGAACTTTAGGAATCAGGGAGCAGTTCGGGAAGAAGGGTTATGTACAAGCTTATTGCGCGAATAGGATCTATTGCTTATGTTGCCGCTATTATAGTGGTAACTGTTGTATTTACCATCAGAGATGCCAACAGGAATCTTGTCAGGGAAGTCATGATCGAAGCAGGTTCCAAGATAGACATAGCGGATTTCTTCAAGAGGTGTCCTGATGACGCTGAGTTTGTAACGGATGTCTCATCGATAGATACAAAAGTCCCTTCCGTATATCAGCTTACCGTCCGTTACGATGAGGTCTTTGTTGAAGATGTCACTCTTAAGATAGAAGACCACACCGCACCTAAAGGCATTGCTCTTCCTCATGACCAGTATGCAAGCCTTGAATGGCCTGATGCATCTGAATGTGTGGGTTTCCTTTATGATCTTTCCGGAATAGCATCAATCGAATACAGGGACGGAACGCCCGCATATCAGTTCACGGGAGATTACATCGTTCCTGTTGTTGTAACCGACTGGTATAACAATTCGACCATTATAGATGTTCCGTTCCATGTAACGGATGACCATAATGCACCTCTGTTCTACGGCATTCACGATATCTATATTGATGATTCCGAAGATGCCGCAATAGATTATTTCGAGGGCATCACATATGTTGATGATTATGACGAAGCTCCCAAGGTCCTGGTTGATGATTCCAAAGTTGTTATCGGCAAGGAAGGTGCTTACGAGATAACATACAAGGCTATGGATAAAGCTCATAACTTACGTAAGCAGACAGCATATGTCCATGTTGTTAAGAAGCGCGCGACGAACGGCACATCAGGCGCAGGCGGAGGCTGGGATACAAGCCATCACAATGATGTATACAGGATGGCCAGGGATATAGTAAAAAAACTCAAGGGCAAAAACTCTACTGAAACAGCCAAGAACATCGTGTCTTACGTTCACTCCCATGTATGGTATACGACTGTCAGAGGCAACCAGACTTTCGAGGATGCGGTATATCAGGCGTTCACCAAACATAGTGCAGATTGCTACGGATATTACGCTACCACGAAGATTCTTTTAGACGTTGCCGGTATCCCCAATATGATGGTAAAGAGGTATCCTGTAAAGGAAGTCGGCCACTACTGGAATCTCGTAAAGCTGGGTGACTCGTGGTATCATTGTGACTCGACAGTTTACCAGTATCATCACAGCAGTTTCTTCAAGCTGACTGATAAAAAGATAGGTGACAGCCACCATCGGTTTGACGGTTCGTGCCTCCCGGTAAGAGCCGGCGGAACACCTGAATATGTTAAAGATCTTGAGAAAGAATCAAAATAAAAAACGGTAATAGGAGAAAAAAGATGAAAAAAATCAAACTCGTCGCAGCAGCAATAAGCTTATGCATGGCAGCATCACTTTTCGCAGGCTGCAACAACACAACAGATGAATCAGCAGAAGTGTCCCGTATCGGCGGAGGACAGACAAAGATCTCTGTAGATGCTTCAGGTTCCGGTAACCAGAATGCAAATGTTTTCAATTTCAAGTATAAGGGCTATGATATGGCGCCCGGCAATGAGATCGGTCCTTATCTTGAGGTGCTTGGCGAACCTCTGGAAGATCCTAAGCCGAGCAGAGGTTGTGGCGGACAGGGATTGTTCACGACATATAAGTATTCTGATTTTTACGTTCAGACATATATTGAAGAAGGAACAGACCGTGAACTTATCTATTCAATTGTAATTACGGGATCCCTTATTGACTTTGGCGGAGTTCATGTAGGTGACACTCTTGATACGGCAAAGCAGGTCTATGGCACGCCGACAGTAGATGAAGAGGACAACATTACTTATATTTCAGGCGATATTATTCTTTTCTTCGCTACTGACGGAATGAATACGATTGCTGAAATACAATACCGTGATGATTCTGTTATTTAATTGAGAATCTGAAAGACAATTAATTGCGAAAAAAGGCGATTTTCGACGAATTTAAGAGAATTCTTGAAGTTTTTTGAAGAAAATTGTTGACATAACGATCACAGGCGGTTATTATATGCAGGCTTGCTCAAAGAGCAGGCCTGTATTTTTTGCTTATATTAGGCATTGGAAATATAAGAAGACTCAATGAATTTAAGGAGAAAGACACATGGCTACATATGTTGCAACCAAGGATTCAATAGAAAGGAAATGGCTCGTAATCGACGCTGAGGGCATGGTTCTCGGTCGTTTGGCTACAGAGGTTGCTAAGCTCTTAAGAGGTAAGCACAAGCCCACATATACTCCTTTCCTTGATACCGGTGATAATGTAATCGTAATCAACGCATCCAAGATCGTTCTTACAGGTAAGAAGCTCGACGAAAAGCTTTATCGTCATCACTCCGGTTTCCCGGGTGGACTTAAGGAGATCGACTATCGTACTTTGATGGCTAAGAACCCTGAGAAGGCATTAGAGCTCGCAGTTAAGGGCATGCTCCCTAAGAACTCTTTAGGCCGTCAGATGTTCAGAAAGCTTCACGTTTATGCTGGTCCTGAGCACGAGCAGACAGCACAGAAGCCTGAAGTTTACACATTCTAATCGGAGGACTAAGTAATAATGGCAGCAAAGAAGACAAGCAACAAAGTATATTACTACGGCACAGGCCGTCGTAAGGACGCAGTAGCAGCCGTTCGTCTGGTTCCCGGTAAGGGCAATATCACAATCAACGGCAAGAGCATCGACGATTATTTTGGTCTTGATACACTCAAGCTCATCGTTCGTCAGCCTCTCGCAGCTACACAGACAGAAGATAAGTTCGACGTAATCGTTAAGGCTATCGGCGGCGGTATCTCCGGTCAGGCTGGTGCAATCCGTCACGGTATTGCAAGAGCTCTTGTTGAAGCTGATGAAGAGAGCTACAAGGCAGTTCTCAAGGAGAGCGGATTCCTCACACGTGATGCACGTATGAAGGAAAGAAAGAAGCCGGGTCTCAAGAAGGCAAGAAAGGCTTCACAGTTCTCAAAGCGTTAATCGTTACTTCGATTTCGAGAAAAGAACTTCAAAGGCTGTTCCGTTTGGAACAGCCTTTTTCTTTATTGCTGTTATAACACGGTGGTGTTATAATTAGCTAGACTATAACACCGGGGTGTTATAGCCGGACGACAGGGAGGGATATGTATGAACAACGGGTTTAAAGATGCATTGGATAAAAGCGGAATGACAATGTACAGTCTTGCAAAGAAGACAGATGTTCCTTATACAACGATCAACAGACTGGTAAATGAAAGACAGAGTATTAACAACTGCAATGCCGGGGCAGTCTTTAAGATCGCTTCTGCACTTGGAGTTCAGATGGAGACCATAATGAATGACGAGCGCGTTTATTCATTAGAAGAGATAGCGGAACTGATTGCTCCGGTTGCAAGAAAATACAACATCCCCAAGGTCTATATTTTCGGTTCTTACGCAAGAGGCGAAGCTGACGCAGACAGCGATGTGGATCTGATGATAGAAGTTGGAAGTCTTCATGGCCTTGAAGTAATAGGGGCACTTGAAGATTTCAAGAATGTATTGAAGAAACCGGTTGATATGATTACCACCAGATCCCTGACCCAAGACAGGACTAGAAAATATTCAAAGATATTTATAGAAAATCTGGAAAAGGATAAGAAGGTCATCTATGGATAAAAACAACAAACAAGTACTGCTACACATTTATGCGCATTGTTTAGATATTGAAGCTTTTATAATGCGTTTTGGAAACACGATCGAAGACTTTAAGAAAGACAGAGCTTTCTATAATTCCATGTGCATGTCATTAATGCAGATCAGCGAGTTATCAAGAACTCTGACGGACGATTTTATAGAAGCGACAAAAGATAAAATACAGTGGAGAGCGGTCAAGGGCTTGAGAAACTGGATAGCACATGAATATATGGATCTTGACATGAATATCATTTGGGAAACTGCAACTGTCGATATACCTGTTTTGAAGAGCTTATGTAAAGAAACAGTAGCAATAGAAGAATAAAATAAATAATCTGCGTCAGCTTTGCTATTTATCCTTATTGAATGTAGAATTACTACGCAAAGGAAGGACGGGTATGATCAAGTTCAAGACAACATCTCCTGAAATGACAGAGAAGTTCGGCTACGAACTCGCTAAGTCTTTGTGCGGCGGCGACGTCATCGCTCTTACGGGTGATCTCGGCGCAGGAAAGACATGTCTTACAAGAGGGATCGCGCAGGGATTGGGATCGACATCCCATGTATCCAGTCCTACTTTTACCATCGTAAATGAATATGACGGCGGAAGGCTTATGCTGTTCCACTTTGATACATACAGGCTCTCAGGTCCGGATGATTTCCTTATGAGCGGTCTTGATGAATACTTCTACAGGGAAGGCGTCTGCGTCATTGAGTGGAGCGATATCATCGAAGAGCTCTTGCCTCAGGATACGATTAAGATGACAATAACAGGTGATGGCAATACAAGAACATTCGAATGCGAATGTTCCGGAAAGCATCAGAAGTATCTGGAGGGCGCAGCTGCCAAGGCGGGAGCGGCTATAGAATCATGAAATTACTTGTATGTGATACATCGAATTCAAACTGCAGTGCCGGAGTTTTCGAAGACGGCAAAGAGATCTGCTATGAGCTCTCGTTTGAGACCAAGACTCATTCCGAGACCTTTATGCCGCTGGTCCACAGCGTTATGGCTAAGGCCGGTGTAAAGCACGAAGATCTTGACGGTTATGCCGTAACAGTCGGTCCCGGTTCTTTTACCGGAATAAGGATCGGCGTTGCGGCAGTAAAGGGTATGGCTCTTGCTGCCGGCAAGAAGTGCATTGCGGTATCTTCGACAGAAGCGCTCGCGAGGTCCTGCGAGAATGCGACGATGACGCCAAAGAACGAGACCTTGATAGTTCCGGCAATAGATGCACGGAACAACAGGGTTTTCGCATGCGCGGCAGAAGATGACACATTAAGACCCCTGATCACAGAAGATGCTTACGATGCTGACGACCTGGCAGAGAAGATATCAAAGATCCCGGAAGTCATCTACGGCAAGAGACGCCAGATCCTGGTTGTCGGAAGCGGCGCAACGGTAATGAAGAAGGCATTCGAGAAGGCCGGCTACGGGCTAAATATCTACTACGCACCCGGTGCTGCCATCATGCCAAAGGGCGTGGCTGCGGCAGCTTTTGCCGGCAAGGAACTTATTGACGGAAGGGATCTTAAGGCATCCTACTGCGCCGTCTCACAGGCTGAAAGGCTTAAGAAGAATGGCTGATCTTGTCATCAGGCAGGGAACTGTTTCCGACATTCAGGCGATAATGGCTCTGGAACAGGGATCGATCGAGCATCCCTGGGAGAGCAAAGCGATCGAGACTCTCATTACAGACAACAACAAGGTGTGCCTCGTAGCTGAGCTTGACGGCATCATCGTGTCTTATGTCGGTGCGGAATCCGTGCTGGATGAATCCAATGTCGGCAATATCGTTACGCACAGGGAATACAGGGGCAGAGGGATTGCAACAAAGCTTTTTAAAGTTCTTCTGGCAGAACTTATGGAGAAGGGAATAAGGAAACTTTTCCTGGAAGTTGAGCATGACAACGTTCCTGCCATCGCCCTTTATGAGAAACTCGGTTTTACCGGCTACGGCTACAGACGGGATTATTACGGCAAGGGCAAGGATGCTGTTCTGATGAGCCTGGAGCTCTGTTGATATTTTTACCAAAAGGATTTCACAAAAATAACTCATTTGAGTTAAATAGTCGAAATTGGGCAGTTCGGCTCGTTTTTGGTTGATTTTCGCGAAAGTCAAAAATATACTTATCCTGTTATTTTATGAGGGGACGTACCTGACTATGACTAAAGAAAAGATTGTTTTTGATTGTGAAGATGCTTTGCAGATGAAGGCCGTAGCGGTCATGATCCAGAAGGCTTCTCAGTACCACAGCACAATCTACATTGTCCGCAGTGGCAGAAGAGCTAATGCGAAGAGCCTTTTAGGTGTTATGTCCCTCGGAATCGAGAACGGCGCCGAGATCGAGATCGAAGCAAACGGCGACGATGAGAAGGAAGCTTGCGAAGCACTTCTCGCCCACCTCAAGAATCCTAAGATCGCTGTGTAATGCCCGCCGGTAAATTCGACGCCAGGCTGGACACAGTCCCTTTAAGCCCCGGAGTGTACCTTATGAAGGACTCTTCGGGCTGTGTTATTTATGTAGGAAAAGCAAAGAAACTCCGTAACAGGCTGAAGAGCTACTTCGGAGGCGGAGTGATCTCTTCGCCGAAGGTCAGGGCAATGGTATCCCATGTTGCCGACTTTGAATACACAGTAGTCGGCTCTGAGCCTGAGGCCCTTCTTCTCGAGAACAATCTCATCAAGAGATACCAGCCCAAATACAATATCCTGCTTCGCGACGACAAGGGTTACCCTTATATCTGCGTCACTTTGAACGAAGCATACCCCAGAGTCTTCAAGGCCTTCAGGCCTGATCCTGAAGCTCGTAAGAACGGCGCGAAATACTACGGCCCTTACATGGGTTCGGACTGCTTCGAAGTCCTCAAAGCCATCAATGATATTTTCCCGTTAAAGCGCTGCAAGAAGGTCTTCCCCCGTGACATCGGCAAAGAGCGCCCCTGCCTTAATTACCATATCGGCAAGTGCATGGCGCCGTGCCTCGGCACTGTCAGTCAGGAAGATTACCGTGCCATGATCGACCAGATCGTACAGTTCTTTGAAGGTAAGTACGACGGCATCGAAAAGGACATCAAGCTTCAGATGGAGAAGTGCTCCGAGAACCTCGAATTCGAGAAGGCCGGAGCTTTAAGAGACAGGCTTTATGCTCTTCGCAGCATCCGTCAGAACCAGAGGGTCTATCTTGATATCGAGCGCGATGTCGACGCTATCGGCCTTTATTCCGACTGCGGCGAGACGTGCGTAAGAAAGCTCGAATTAAGACAGGGCCGCATCGTCGGTTCGTCCACATATTTCTTCACGGGTGAAGACGAGGACAAGGAAGAAATCTTAAAGAATTTCATAATGCAGTATTACGAGGATGCACCGTTTATTCCGCCGCTTATTCTCGTGCCGTTCAAGATGGAAGAAGAGGACCTCGAAGTGATCGAGAAGACTCTTACGGAAAAGCTCGGCAAGAACTGCAGGCTCCATGTGGCAGAGCGCGGTGAGCTGCGCGAATTATCAGATCTGGCCAAGAACAATGCACGTGAGATGATGGTCCGCAGGATCTTAAGAGGCGGCAACGCGAATGCCGATCCGTCAGTGCCTCTGCGCTATCTTGAAGAGCTCCTGGGAGCACCCGAAGGCAGGATCTCCAGAGCGGAATCTTTCGATATAAGTAACCTCGGAAACGACGATATCTGCGCCGGCATGGTCGTCTTCAAGGACGGCAAGGCCGACAAGCAGTCCTACAGATTATTCAGGATGAAGCGCGTCGAGACCCAGGACGACTACATGTCCATGAGAGAGACTCTTGAAAGACGCTTCTCACATAACGAAGATGACGGCTTTAAGTATCCTGACATCATCCTCGTCGACGGCGGCAAGGGCCAGCTCGAAGCAGTCGCTTCGGTCGTCAGATCTATGGAAGGCACAAAGGATATCTATCTTGCCGGAATGGTAAAGAATGACCGCCATAAGACGGCGGGGATCGTTTTCGAAGACGGGCGCGAGATAAGGCTCGAAGGAAGGACCCTGACTGACAGCGAGATGGGTCTTTTAAGGTTCCTTACGACTGTCCAGAATGAGGTCCACAGATTCGCGATCTCATACCAGAGAAAGCTCGCCGGCAAGCGCAACATAAAATACAAGCTCGAGAATATCGAAGGCATCGGTCCTTCGAAGCGCAAGAATCTGCTCGCGCATTTTGGTACAATAAAGGCCGTGGAAAACGCTTCTGTTGAGGAGCTTAAGGAAGCAAAGGGCATTTCCGAGAAGGATGCCAATGCAATCTACAACTATTTCCACTAGAGGGAGTCTTAATGGCAATATACGCTCTTGCAGATCTTCATTTATGTCTTTCCAATCCCGACAAATCCATGGCGATCTGTTGGTCAACCTGGGCTGACTATGTGGAGAGGATAAAAGAGAACTGGGAGAAAACCGTAACCGACTCGGATACTGTTCTTGTCTCCGGAGATATCTCATGGGCCACTTATATCGACAAGGCTGAGGAGGATTTCCGCTATATTTCCGAACTTCCCGGCCGTAAGCTCTTGTCGCGCGGCAACCACGATTACTGGTGGACGACGATGAAGAAGATGGAGGAATATTTCGCTTCCAAAGGCTTCAACAATCTTGAGTTCGTAAGGACCAATGTGCTCGAAGCAGAAGGCTGCCTCATCACCGGCACGAGAGGCTGGATGATCGAGACCAAGGACGCGATCGAAGGCTCTGACAACAGGAAGATCTACGAGCGCGAGAAGCTCCGTATCAAGATGTGCATCGATGTCATTAACGAAGCCGATCCTGATCACTCGAAAAAGCACATCCTCATGATCCACTATCCTCCCATAACCGCCAAGCAGGAGTTCACGGAGTTTGCCGAGATGATCTCCTCGGGCGGCATCGATATCTGCGTTTACGGACACCTCCACGGCAAGGCTCACAAGAAGGCTTTCGAAGGTGATTTCGGAGGCTGCAGGTTCATCTGCACATCGGCTGATTTTGTCGGCTTCACGCCGGTCAGGATCGTGTGAGTTCTTTAGTCCGGTTTTCGAAGACTTACAGCCTGTACCTGACTTTATTTTGCGGCTGCGAAAAAAGCCCCGAGCCATTTCAAAATCACTTCAAAAAATTTTTTCGCGTCCGCAAACGCAATAAATAAAGGCGTTTGCGGGATACATAAAATTAATTTGATAGACAGCTAAAGTATTATAATATATAATAATTGCGAGCCGAAGCATCGGGATAATCCCGCATGCGGCGGCTCTTTTTTGTCTATATCTTCAGTAGAGGTAATCACATGGCATACTCGATGACAGGCTTCGGCCGCGGCGAGAAGGTTTTCGACACCAGGAAATACAGTATTGAGATCAAATCGGTCAATTCCAGATTCTGCGATATTTCGATCAGAATGCCCAGGATCTTTAACTACTTGGACGGCGATATCAGAAGAGTTATCACCGACAGGCTCTTAAGAGGCAAGATCGACGTTTTTGTTAATTATGAGGACCAGGGTGAGGCAGGCCAGACGGTTACGGTCAATGCGGGCCTTGCCAAGGAATATTCCGAGGCTGCCAAGGCTATTGCAGCTCTTACGGGACGCGAGGATGACTTCGGAGTTGCAAGACTTGCGACGATGCAGGACGTGCTGAGCGTTACGCAGAACGAGATCAATGAAGAGCAGGCAGCAAATGAACTCATGGAGGCGCTTAACCTTGCAATAGACGGCATGCTCGCCATGAGGAAGAGAGAGGGCGAGAATCTGGTTACCACGATCCTTACAAAGGTACAGACTCTTGAAGGCATCAGAGAGGAAGTCGTAACAAGATCACCTGAAGTAGTTGAAGCATACAGACAGAAGTTAGCCGCAAGGATCAATGAGATCTTAACGAGCGACCAGAGAGAATTCTACGACGACAACAGGCTTGCTGCAGAAGTTGCTATCTTTGCAGACAAGTGCGCAATCGACGAAGAGATGGCACGCCTTTCAAGCCACTTCTCACAGGCAAGGAAGATCCTTGCTGAAGACGGTTCTGTCGGAAAGAAGATGGATTTCCTCGTTCAGGAGATCAACCGCGAAGTCAACACGACAGGCAGCAAAGCAAATGATATCGAGATCACTTCAAGAGTTCTTTCGATGAAGAATCTTGTGGAAGAGATCAGAGAACAGATACAGAATCTTGTATAAAGGACGGGCAGTAAATGGCATCTGAATTTATCGACATCGGATTCGGAAATATAGCACAGGCATCGCGCATTATCTGCGTTGCGGCTGCGGAGTCTTCTCCGGTAAGACGCATGATGCAGGATTCCAAAGACAGGGGAACTCTTGTAGACTGCTGCGCCGGCAAGAAGTGCAAATCGGTAATTGTTACGGACAGCGGCCTCGTGCTTACATCCGCGCTTTCAACATCAGAGATAAAGGAGATGTTGGGATGAGTAATTACAGAGGATTGATAGTTGCAGTATCAGGACCTTCGGGCGTGGGGAAAGGAACAGTGCTCGCAAGAGTCGAAGAGCTTCTTGAGCAGGCTCACCCTGGCAGCGTCGGTCATTCGATCTCCGTTACGACCAGAGCTCCGAGAGGACAGGAAAAAGACGGCGTCGAGTACTACTTCAGAACGACAGAGCAGTTCGAGCAGATGATAAAGGACGGCAAGATCGTTGAGTACGACAAGTATGTTGATAACTATTACGGCACTCCGTCAGATCCGCTTGATGAGATGCTCGGCAAAGGACAGGATGTTCTTTTCGATATCACAATAGAAGGGAGCCTGGCGCTTAACCGTAAGTTCGACGTTGATACGGTTACGATATTTATCCTTCCGCCTTCAATGGAAGAACTCGAGAACAGATTAAGAGGCAGAGGCACCGAGACTGAAGAGAAGATCGCAAAGAGACTCGCGCAGTCAAAAGAAGAGATCAAGCGTGCCGGAGAATTCGAATACATCATTACGAACGATGATGTGGACAGAGCAGCAAGAGACATTCTTGCGATAATCACCGCTGAAAAGCTTAAAGCTTCGAAGAATATATGTACAGCAAAAGAACTTGAATAAAAGGAGAAGAGAGGTAAAGAAGATGTTAACAGATCCTTCAATCGAGAAACTCAAAGAGAAGTCAGCAAGCCCTTACGACCTTACGGTACTCGTAAGCAAGCGTGCAAGAGAACTGACAGACGGCGCTCAGCCCATGATCGATGCTGACGGTGCAGCAAATGTTGTATCCTTGGCATGCCGTGAAGTTGCAGCTGACAAGGTCGTTGCAGTCAAGGGTGATGTAGAGGATGAAGCAGTCATCCCGATCACAAGAGAAGAGAAGATCAGAAGAAGAGAAGAAGCTGAGAACAGAAGAAAGATGCTCGAGGAAGAAAGAGCAGAGAGAATGTCTGTTGCAGGCGGCTTGAACTCCAAGGGTTTGGATGACCTTATCGACGCTTTGGCAGGCGGAAGCTCCGAAGGCGAAGAAGAGGAAGTCGTATACGAAGGTGAAGGCGAAGACGAGCCTTCTGAAGATGAAGAATAATCCAAAGGGAGTTTAAGTAATATGGCAGTAGAGAAAACAATGGATAAGATAGTCTCACTTGCAAAGGTAAGAGGCTTCGTATATCCGGGTTCTGACATCTACGGCGGTCTCGCTAATTCATGGGACTACGGCCCGTTAGGTGTTCAGCTTAAGAATAACGTTAAGGCAGCATGGTGGAAGAAGTTCGTCCAGGAGAGCCCTTACAATGTAGGACTTGATGCTGCGATCATCATGAATCCCAAGACATGGGTCGCTTCAGGCCACGTCGGCGGATTCTCCGATCCTCTCATCGACTGCAAGCAGTGCAAGGCACGTCAGAGAGCAGACAACCTCGTTGAGGATTGGAACAAGGAGAACGGTATCGAGAACGTACCTGTTGAAGGTATGAGCCCTGAAGAGATGGTAGCTTACATCAGGGAGAACAACATTCCCTGTCCTGTATGCGGCGGCCACAACTTCACAGATATCCGTAAGTTCAACCTTATGTTCAAGACATTCATCGGTGTTACCGAGGATGCCACATCTGAAGTATATTTAAGACCTGAGACAGCTCAGGGTATCTTCGTTAACTTTGCAAACGTTCAGCGTTCTGCAAGAAAGAAGCTTCCTTTCGGTATCTGCCAGATCGGTAAGTCCTTCCGTAACGAGATCACACCCGGCAACTTCATCTTCCGTACAAGAGAGTTCGAGCAGATGGAATTAGAGTTCTTCTGCGAACCCGGCACAGACCTTGAGTGGTTCGATTACTGGAAGACATTCTGCCACGACTGGCTGATCGGCCTTGGCATCAAGGAAGAAGAGCTCCGTACAAGAGACCACGCAAAGGAAGAGCTCGCTTTCTATTCCAGAGCTACAACAGACTTCGAGTTTGCTTTCCCTTTCACAGACTGGGGCGAACTCTGGGGTATCGCTGACCGTACAGACTACGATCTCAAGCAGCACATGGAATTCTCCAAGCAGGATCTCACATATTTCGATCCGGCTAAGAACGAGAAGTACATTCCTTACGTTATCGAGCCTTCGCTCGGTGCTGACCGTGTAACACTCGCATTCCTCTGCTCCGCTTACGACGAGGAAGAGCTCGAGGGCGGCGACGTAAGAACAGTAATGCATTTCCACCCGTTCCTTGCTCCTATCAAGATCGGCGTTCTCCCGCTTTCTGCAAAGCTTACAGACAAGGCTCAGCCTATTTTCGAGAAGCTCTCGAAAAAGTTCATGTGCGAGCTCGACGACCGTCAGTCCATCGGCAAGCGCTACAGAAGACAGGATGAGATCGGTACTCCTTACTGCGTAGTTTACGACTTCGATTCCGAGAATGACGGATGCGTAACTATCAGAGAAAGAGACTCAATGAAGAACGTTGAGTACGAGCCCGGAAACATCAGATTCCCGATCGAAAAACTTGAAGAATTTTTTGCAGATAAGTTCGATTTTTAAGACTATATTCTGTTAAAATAAACTGATAAGTTTTTAGCAGGCTAAAATGCCAATAGAGAAACAAAAAACTGAATCCAATAAATGAAAGGCGGATAAAAGAATGACAAAGTACGTTTACCTGTTCACCGAAGGCAACGGAAACATGCGCGAACTCCTTGGTGGTAAGGGCGCTAACCTTGCTGAGATGACAAACATCGGACTCCCTGTACCTCAGGGTTTCACGATCAGCACAGAGGCATGCACCAAGTATTATGAGGATGGCCGTCAGATCAATGACGAGATCATGGCTCAGGTAATGGAGTATATCGTTAAGCTTGAGGAGATCACAGGCAAGAAGTTTGGTGATCTCGAGAACCCGCTCCTTGTTTCCGTAAGATCCGGTGCAAGAGCTTCCATGCCTGGTATGATGGACACTATCCTCAACCTTGGTTTGAATGAGCAGGTTGTAGACGTTATCGCTACAAAGTCCGGTAACCCCAGATGGGCTTGGGACTGCTACAGAAGATTCATCCAGATGTATTCTGACGTTGTTATGGAAGTAGGTAAGAAGTACTTCGAAGAGCTCATCGACAAGATGAAGGCTTCAAGAGGCGTTACACAGGACGTTGAACTCACAGCTGACGACCTCAAGGAACTCGCTTCACAGTTCAAGGCTGAGTACAAGGCTAAGATCGGCACAGACTTCCCTACAGATCCTAAGGAACAGCTTATCGGCGCTATCAAGGCCGTATTCAGAAGCTGGGACAACCCGAGAGCTAACGTATACAGAAGAGACAACGATATCCCTTATTCATGGGGTACAGCAGTTAACGTTCAGTCCATGGCATTCGGTAACATGGGTGACGACTGCGGTACAGGTGTTGCTTTCACACGTGACCCTGCTACAGGTGAGAAGGGCCTCTTCGGTGAGTTCCTTACAAACGCACAGGGCGAAGACGTTGTTGCAGGCGTTCGTACTCCTATGAAGATCGCTGAGATGGAGCAGAAGTTCCCTGAAGCATTCGCTCAGTTCACACAGGTTTGCGAGACACTCGAAAAGCACTACAGAGACATGCAGGACATGGAGTTCACAGTTGAGCACGGTAAGCTCTACATGCTCCAGACAAGAAACGGTAAGAGAACAGCTCAGGCTGCTATGAAGATCGCTTGTGACTTGG
>JAEFBA010000077.1 GCA_016292145.1 Saccharofermentans sp. | reverse complement strand
TGGTGCCGGAGATAGGAAAATACATATCCTACAGCTTCGGAAGCGTTACGGCAGGCCTTGCAGAGGTAAGAGCGGCATTCTATCTGATACTGACACTTGTGTTCATTCCGCTGTGCAGGCGTGCGTTTAAAAAGCACCAGGTGCTGTGAGCGTCGGAACAGCTTATGGAAGGCGGGCTTTGACGGCCCGTCTTCTCGCGTTTTTGGTATAATCTAACGGTAAGAGAAAAGCAGGATAGACGGGATAGTACAGATATGGATTTTGACAGTTTCGTAAAAGATATAAAGACCAACAACTGGAATGTGTTCGGTGCCGAAGTCTATCAGAACGGCGAGCTTAAATACAGCTATGGTGACACGTCAGAGCCTCACGAGATCTACTCGGCGACAAAGACTGTGCTGTCGGTTGCTGTCGGCATTGTATACGATGAAGGCCTGATAGATCTTGACCGCCCGATAACAGATTATCTTCCCGAAGATAAGTGCAAAGCGCTTCCTCAAGAGCAGTTCGACTGCTTTAGCAGGATAAGCGTAAGGCGGCTTCTTACGATGTCGGTGAAGGGTTTCCCGTTCAGGCCGGAGAACAGCAACAACTGGCTGGATTTTGCGCTCGCATGTAAGATCGAAGACCCGGAAAAAGCAGAGTTCGATTACGGCAACATCCCGCCGTTCCTGATCGGCGTTGCACTTACGAACATCATCGGAAGAGACCTCGGAGGATTTATCGAGGAGCGTGTTTTCGCGCCCATGGGCATAACTTCGTTTGAGTACGGAAGGTCGCCGGAAGGATATTTCTACGGCGCTTCGAACATGAAGCTGTCGGTCCATGACCTGAGCAAGTTCGGCCTGCTGCTCAGCAACAAAGGCGTTTACGGCGGCAACCGCATCTTATCGGAGGAATATGTCAGCCTTGCGACTTCGACGCAGCAGATGAACAGGGAAGGCGGCTACGGATTCTTTATCTGGAGATACAGGGGCGGCTTCAGCATTAACGGCAAGTGGAAGCAGAAGTGCTACGTGCTGCCCCGGCAGGGCCTGATCGTCACTTGTCTGTCGCATATTGAAGACGATTCACAGGACCTTTTGAACAGCATCGAGAAGAACCTCTTAGGCATCGGAAAAAAGGAAAAGCAAGCCTTTACCCGCATCGCCGAAATGGAAGAACTCTTCGACAAATTGCTCGCAGGAAAGGGCACCGCGGAAGACAAGGCAAGACTTGAAGCTTATTATACAAGCAAGGACTGGCGATTTGACTTCGAGCTCGATGAAGCAGGGCTCCTTCCCGCGGGCCTTAAGCGCGGCGTCCTGTCCGAAGACGGCATCTACGACCTGCTCGAAAATGAGGACTAAGAGCGATCCATGGAAGACAACATTCACGGCACAGAGGAGATACTTAATGCCGGGATCGACGCTAAAGAAAATGACCTCAGGAACGAGATCTATAAGCTCGCACAGGCATATGTTGCGGAGCGATTCCGCGAGAGCATGGAGCCGTCGTTCTATGTCAAGTTCTGGCACCCTAAAATGCGCGGCTATAACGGTTACGGGCTGTGGCTGGGGTGAGCGGGCAGCAAAAAGCAGTTACATACATCCCTTAAACATCAAATCACATTTATATGGTAAAATTATCTGGTCAAATGCAGGAATATCACCTGATGGCATACAAGAATAAGGGAGGTAAGATATGGGACTTTTTGATAAGAAATACTGCGATTTTTGCGGAAACAAGATCAGCCTTTTGGGCAACAAAAAACTTGAGGATGCGAACATGTGCAAGGACTGCGCTGCTAAGCTCTCACCGTGGTTTTCCGAGCGCCGTCACAGCACGAAGGCTGACATCGAGAAGCAGCTTGAATACCGTGAGCAGAACAAGTCTGCGGTAGCATCCTTCTCTGCAACGAGAACTTTGGGAACGGCAAGCACGAAGCTCCTGATAGACGATAATGCAAAGAAGTTCATGGTAACTTCTGCAAAGGATCTCAACGCGGCAAATCCTGACGTTCTGGATTTCTCACAGGCTGTAGGCTGCGATCTTGATGTTAAGGAGAGCAGACACGAGATCAGAACGACGGACAGCAGCGGAAAGTCTGTCAGCTACAACCCGCCGCGCTATAAGTATTCGTATGAATTCCATGCGATCATCCGCGTCAATCATCCTTATTTTGACGATATGAGATTCGCGCTCTCGAACGGCTACATCGAGGTAGGCGAGCAGCCTATGAATCCCGGCCAGAGCGGCGGATGGAGCGTCTCGCGTTCGGGCTTTAATCTCTTCGGAAACAAGATCGATGAATACTATAAGTGCGTTGACTGCGGCAACGAGATAAAGGCGGCAGTGGATGCAATGCGTACAAGCGCTGCACAGGCAGCATCTCAGCCGGATACGAGAGTACTTGACACTATTAAAGCTGAAACCGAAAAATTGCGTGAGAAGATAGATGCGGCGAGGGCTACAGGAAATATTGATCCGACTGAAATGTCACGCTATATGACGCTTCAGCAGAGTATCGCAATGGAAGCAATCCGTCAGCCGGATAATCACCCGATCAATGCACTGATTGATGAAGCACAAAGTCTGGCACTTAAGATAGATGCCCAGCGGCAGGCCGGAACGCCAGTTCCTCAAGATGAACAGCGGTATCAAATGCTGACGCAGCGGATCACCGCGGAAGGACTCGCTATACAGATGGGTGCACTTAGAATGGGTGCCATGGGTTCCATGGGTGCTATGGGTGCGGGCGCAATGGGCGCTGCAAGGCCTTTAGATCCGAATGACCCGAGTGGCAGCGGCGTCGTCCCGATCCAGCAGATGCCGATGCAGCCCGGATTCCAGCAAGTTCCGATGCAGCCCGGATTCCAGCAAGTTCCGATGCAGCCGGGATTCCAGCAGATGCCTCAGGCTGCTCCGATGCCTCCTGTGCCTGCTATAGGATCTCAGGTTGTCTGTCAGATGTGCGGAGCGACAGTAACTATCGGCAAGGCCGGCATCTGTACGAACTGCGGAAACAAGCTTGTCTGATACTCTCATAGTCAGGTTCTGACTAAATCAAAAGCTGAAAATAACGGGGCTGCTCTAATAGGGCAGCCTCTGTTTTACTTTTTTTCGAGTTCTTGGACTGTTAGTCCCGGCTAGTTCTGTCAGTTAAGAATTGTTGCTCTAAATGTTGCTCTTGCTGTCCGCTTAGAAGGCAACAAATAAGGCAACATTGGCAATGTTGCTCTCTGTGTTGCTCTTTTTGTCCGCCTAGAAGGCAACAAATCCTTAACTGAGCGTTAGTTATAAAAAACACGGGGCAACTGTTTTTATTTTGAGACAGTTTTTCGCGCGCATACCGCATATCAGCAAATACTGTTTGCCATCCGCACGCGACAGATTTACAGCACGCGAAAGATTTTACAATTCCTGTACATTTACCGTAGGATTGCATTACAACACAGGTGTACTATCAGGGTGCAAGCAAACCGCGGCGGTAAACAAACAGCATGCAGGCCGGCGGCGACCAACAATCAATCAGCGCAAACAAATATGGCGATATGGAGGAATAATATGGCACTTACAAAGAGAATCGCAGCAGGACTTACGGCAGCAGCAATGCTTTTTACAAGCTTTGTCGTGACCGCGTGTGACAATGAAGTATCCGGGACGTTCGAAGGTACGGAGACGACGCCGGAAGTGACGATGGAAAGTTCCGGCGGTACAAGCACGGGAACAGCAGATCAGGGCAAAAACGACAACGACAGCAGCGTTAAGGTCAGCCGCAATAAGGAATCACTCTTTAACAAATACGAGGCTTTGTCCCGTGAACAATTGGTTATGCTGGATCAGCTCTGCGAACCGCAGATGGGCGGAAACGATCTGATCACCTGGAGCAACGAGAAGGATTTTTACGACAGCCTCTCGCCTGAGAGTAAGAAGCTTGCAGGATTTAAGGATGTCAGGTTCGACGAGACATCCGGTTACATCGAGACCGGGATCGATATTATTGCCGTAAAAGATCAGGAGCTTCAGAAGGCTCTGGCACCTTATGTTAAGAACGGATACAACATAACGAGCGTTGTCGGTGAGAATTGTATTACCTATAACGGTGAGCGCCTTGTAGGAAATATCTTCTTTAACAACGGATACCATATCGCCAGCTTTAGCGAGAATCTGGCCACCACAGGTTTTGTGGTCAAGGTAACGGATGAGCTTTTCCAGGCGTATATGTATGCATTGAGCAGAAGAGCGATCATTGAAGTTTCGAAGAAATACGATTATACGGTTACCAAAAAAGACGGCATCTATCAGGTCAATATCACAGGCAGGGAAATGAGCGATATCGAGATTGAATATGACCCCTCTACAGGTATAATGGCTTATATCATCAAGATAGATCCTTCTGATACAGTTGGCTGATTTACTTAAGGAGATAAAGGAATAGAAATGCACAAGATCCTGATAATCGAAGACGACGCTGCTATTTCCAACCTGATAAAGTCAGCCCTCACGAGGGAAGGTTATTCCTGTGAGATCGCATCAGACGGACTTATCGGAGAGCAGATGTTCGACTCCGGGAGTTGGGATCTTGTGTTACTCGATCTGATGCTTCCCGGCACGAGCGGTTTTGAGCTCATCGAGTATATCAAGCCTTCGAAAACGCCGGTGATCGTTATTTCCGCAATGAACCAGACCGGCGATAAGATCCGCGGCCTTAAGATGGGTGCTGACGATTATATCGGAAAGCCCTTCCAGATAGGCGAACTCTTAGCAAGAGTCGAAGCCCTTTTAAGAAGGACTTCACATACAGAGAAGGTCTTCAATTACCTTGATATCGAAGTTAATCTTGATTCAAGAACGGTGACAAAAGCAGGCGAGCAGATTACACTGACCACCAAGGAATTCGATCTGCTCGAGACCTTCATCAGGAATAAGAACATTGCGATCTCAAGGAGCAATCTTTACGAGATGGTCTGGAATGAACCCGTGATGGGTGATACCAGGACCATCGATAATCATGTCAGCAGTCTTCGAAAAAAGCTCGGCTACGACGGCCTCATCCGGACGGTCCACGGCATCGGCTACAGAATGGATGTAATAAGCTGATGAGACTGTCCGCAAAGCTTTTCCTGGGAATATCCGGCGTCATTGCAGCAACGCTTCTTGTCTTCGGATATTTCATCCTGTTTGCCGGATTCAAGAAGAATCTGGATCTCAGGATAGATAACGGCCTGGAGGATTTTCAGGCAAGCAGTCTCATAATCTCGCAAAACTACGATATCCTCAGTGCAAATCTCGATCAGAAGAGCGCCATAATCCTTGCGGCGCAGTATGCCGACAGAACTGATCCCGATCACATCAATCTCTATACGGAAGGCTTGGAACCTGTAATTGAAGGGATCTCTTATGAAATACCTGAGGAATATCTGGACGGTGCGGCAAATAACCAATACAGGAGCCTGGAATCAGACGGCAAAAGGATAATCGTCTATACCGGCATGATCAAGGCAGGAGACAGTCAGTATATCCTTCAGACCGTAAAAGACGTGACCGATGTTTACAAAAGCTCAGAGAGCTTAAGGAACAGCTTTATCATCATCCTTCTTGCTTCACTGGCATTAAGCATGGTCATAGCATATGTGTTCTCAAGATCGGTCACGGCCAAAGCAGAGCATGTCAGGAAAACAAGCGAAGCCATGGCTTCAGGCGACTACAAAAAGCGTATAACGGTCAATTCAAAAGACGAGTTCGCCGACATGGCCGCATCTTACAACAAGATGGCCGATACCATTGAGGAGAAGATCTCCGAACTTGAAGATTCGGTAAGGAAAAGAGACGATTTTATCGCGGCCTTCTCTCATGAGATGAAGACACCCATGACCAGCATCGTGGGCTATGCCGACATGATCGCCCACAGCAATAAAGGCAATGAAGAGATCAGGGAAGCTGCGGGCTACATCCTGAACGAAGGCCTAAGGCTTGAGAAGCTATCCTTCAATCTCCTGAACCTGATCGCCGCGGACAGCACCAATATCACCAGGGAGAGCATTCCTTCGGAGGAACTTTTCGATGACCTGAAGCATGTATATAAGCAGGCAGAAAAAGATGTTACCATCACATACGACTGCGACAGCGCTTACATCAACATCGAGTACGATCTGATAAAGACCGTGTTGACGAACCTTATAGACAATGCGTTAAAATCAAATACGGACCGCATAGAGGTGTCCGGCAAAGTTATCGGCGAAGGCTACACATTCAGTGTCAGAGATTACGGCATCGGGATCCCTGAAGAGGACTTGAAGAAAGTCACCGAAGCCTTCTATATGGTCGATAAATCGAGATCCAGAAAAGCCCACGGCGCCGGCATAGGCCTCGCGCTGTGCGACAGGATCGTTAAGCTCCATGATTCAAGTCTGGACATTCAGAGCAGGCTTGGTGAGGGAACAACGGTCAGGTTCACGTTACCGGACACTAAAGTTTAAGATCAGAGAGGACATAGAATGGACGAGAGACTTGCAAAGCAGATAGCTTTCTCGCTTGAGATAGATAAAGAGAAGAACATCATGCGCCAGACGCATCTGTCGGGACACGGCAGGAATGAGAATGACGCAGAGCATGCATGGCACATGGCCATAATGGCCTACCTGCTCCGCGAGTATGCCAATGAGGAAGTCGACATAACAAAGGTCATGCTGATGTGCCTGATCCACGATATCGTCGAGATAGATGCCGGTGACACATATGCTTACGACAGCGAAGGTCTTGCGACGCAGAAAGAGCGCGAGGATAAGGCCAAGGAGAGGATATTCTCTTTGCTTCCCGAAGATCAGAAGAACGAACTGATAAGCCTTTTCGACGAATTCGAGAAATACGAGACACCCGAAGCGAAGTTCGCTCACTCAATGGATAATTTCCAGCCGCTCATTCTGAACAACAGCAACGAAGGCGGCGACTGGAAGGAGCACGGCGTGACTTCAAAGCAGGTCTACGGCCGCCAGTCCAAGACGAGGCTCGGCTCTGAGAAGATTTACGAGATCACGGATCAGATCGTTCAGGAGAATATCCGAAAAGGAAATCTGAAGGTATAAGCATCTTCAAAATATTATTAATATAGGGCCCGGAAACCTTGTAAATACAAGGCTTTGCAGATTCTGAGAAATTTGAAAAAAGGTCTTGCGCATCGTTTTTTGATGTGTTATCTTATCGGCGATGAAGGAAGTGCCTGTCCGACATCCTGCTCTAAGATCAAGAGCACGGATCGTACTGCACTTCTTTTTTATTGCTGAAATTTGATTAGAACGAAAGGATAGGAACAATGCAGACTGTAACTATGAGACTGAATCTATTGCAGAACCTCAGAACGCCCGGAAATATGGCGTTTGGTTCAATATGCTCCTATGCTCCGGTATCCCTCCCGGATAACGATTACCTCTATGAGAATAACCTCAGCAAGATCTGTGGACGATTACGATGTTGATCTGACTTTGTTTAGGCACAAACAATTGATGACTGATATCAGGATCGCCCGGATGAGAAGAATTCGAGCGATCCTTTTTTATTCTTCGCGATCTTTGACAACTTATTTCCCGACACATCCATGTAGCTCAACAGGTAGAGCGTCCGGCCGTTAACCGGGTGGTTGAAGGTTCAAGTCCTTCCGTGGGTGCCAACAAGGCGATCTGCGCAAAGAAACAGGCACTCTTTGCGCGATTGCCCGGGCGGCTTGAAGTCAGCAACTCCTTTAAGTCGCATCACAAGGCCTCATGGTATAACGGCCATTATGCCGGCTTGTCGCGCCGGAGACAGGGGTTCAACTCCCCTTGAGGTCGCCAAAGACTGTTCTATTCAGTCTTAAGATCCGCATTTGAAACAGGCTGTTTTTAAAGAGTCCTCCTGATAATAGGAATACGGCCTGTTTCATCATCGGGGTGTCGTATAACGGCAGTATCCGTGGCCTGGGACCACGTGGCGAAGGTTCGACTCCTTCTGCTCCGACCAACATGTCCTTATGGCGGAATGGCATACGCAAGCGGTCCAGAGCCGTTTTTCTCTCGGTTCGAATCCGAGTAGGGACACCAGATCTCCCGGTGTCGGAATGGCATACGAAGCGCACTTAAAATGCGTATATTGCGGGTTCGACTCCCGCCCGGGAGACCACATAGAATCAATATGTCCGTGTAACCGAATTGGCATAGGTACTGCGCTAAGGACGCAGGTTTTGCGGGTTCGACTCCCGCCTCGGACACCAATACACTCCTATAGCACAACCGGAAAGTGCGCCGGTCTTCTAAACCGGGTATCAGCGTTCGAGCCGCTCTAGGGAGTGCAAATGTCTGATTGATGCAACAGGTAGACATGGCTGATTCAAGATCAGCAGTTTCAGGGTTCGAATCCCTGATCAGACACCAATATGCCGCCGTAATCCGTTAAGGAGGCGGGACGGACTGTAAATCCGTCAGTCAGAGACTTCGAGTGGGTTCGATACCCTCAGGCGGCACCAGATATTGGAAAGTAACTCAGCCGGTCAGAGTGCCGTTCTTATAAAGCGGTGGCCCAAGAGTTCTTGTCTCTCCTTTCCAACCATTTTCACACCCTTACTGAATGGGACACCATATGTCTCATTCAGTAAATCCGGGCATTTGCCCGCTTTGTGTCCTTTAAATCCGGCTCCCGGTTTTCTACCATGAGCTCAAGAACCAAGGCCGCGGAATACGGTTTCCTGCCGGCGAAAATCAAGTCCGGTCAAGCGCGTTTTCCGGCCGGCAAGATCAAAAAAGGAGACTTAAGAAAATGAAGAACACAAAGAAGACACTCATGATGGCAGCAAGGATCATTTTAGCTTTGGCAGCAATTACCTGCATAATCATATCGATGGTTACGGATAAGGTCACTCCGTATTTGGGAATCGGATTGTTTCTGACAGCAATAGCTAATGTCATTAACTGCTTTTCGATCAAGAAGATGAAAGAGGAAGAGCAGAGGAATCCGTGATCATAAGAACCGCGTGCAGAAAGTGCCGGATGAGAGAGGAAAGTAAGGAAAATCCTTCTTCGGCAGTTCACATAGTTTTCTTTTGAGGACAGAAGGCCTGTTGCCGTCATATTATTGGCCGCAAAACGGGTCTTGAACTCTCAAAACACTATTGTAAAAATGCTACGATTTGCTATCTGAAAAAATTAAAGCAAAGGAGGCAGATCATAGTGAACAAGGAAAAAGAAATACAGCGTCAGGAAGATCTGAAAAGGATAAAGAGCCTTCGTTTGATTGACGATGATTTTATGACTATTTGCTTTGATAACTACATCGAAGGCGCTGAACTACTCTTGAAGATAATTCTGGACAGGGACGACCTAAAGGTCTCAGAAGTAAAGGCTCAGAAGGCACTAAAGAATCTTCAGGGACGCGATCTCAGGCTCGATATATATGCCACCGACGCCGCCGGCAAGAAATACGATATTGAGATTCAACGTGCGGATAAAGGTGCACACAGAAAGCGCGCCCGTTATCACTCCAGCCTGATCGATTCAGACATGCTCAAGGCCGGTGAGGATTTTACCGATCTTTGCGAGAACTACGTTATATTCATTACCGAGAATGACGTGCTGGGTTCCGGCAGACCCATCTATCACATAGATCGCGTTATCAGAGAGGATAATGTGCAATTTGAAGACGGCGAGCATATAATATACGTAAACGGATCGATGAAAGCCAAAGACACGGCTCTGGGGAAACTCATGAGTGACCTGTACTGCACTAAAGCAGATGACATGTGTTACGAAGAGCTATCGAAGCGAGTCAGACAGTATAAGGAAACTGAGGAAGGAGTAGATACTATGTGCGATATATTAGATGAGATGAAAAAAGAAGCAGCTGAAAAGGCAAAGTATTCAATGGCCTGTGAGATTGCTTTAAAATTGATAAAGGTCGGAAAGCTTTCTTTAGATGAGATAGCTGATACTTCCGGTCTCTCTGTCGAAAAAGTCCGCGAGCTCGCGGGCAATAAGTCAGCCTGATCTTAAGGCACAACAAATCAACACATTAGACCCGCTGTTACCAGGCGGGTTTTCTATTTTCGAGAGACGGATACGACGTCTTAGTTGAAATTACTGCAGCAAGTATCATTTTAGCTTTGGCAGCAATAGCCAATATCATTAACTGCTTTTCGATCAAGAAGATGAAAGCAGGAAGTGATGCAAATACAGTTACTTTGAAGTAGAATGATTCCGTATGGGAAGAAAGTTTCCGGGCCTTTCGGTCGGGAAAAGCATTTGGGGAAAAGGATATTCTATGAAGAGAACTATCGTTAAGGCAGTTTCTTTGGTCTTGGCATTTTCATTTGTGGCGGCCATTGCGTCGTGCGCAAAAAAAGACAAGGCCAAAAAGTCCAAGATAATCGCTGAAGATACGCCGTGGTTTGATTACACGACGATCGATGTCGATTCCGGTGCAGATCCTGAAAAAGATGTTGAGTACCTGAATCAGAATCTTGCGGGAGCGGACGATAAGTACTATGTCATTTACTCCAGCGGGCGTTATCAGACGCCGCCCGAGAACGAGATCGACTATAGCAATTTCGACTATAACAGTTATAACTTCAATATCGTGGCAGTGGTCGACAGGAATACCAAAAAGGCCGTTAATTACTTGGACCTTAACAAAGGTCTGGATACTGATCTTCTGACATATGAACATGTCGATACAGCCGCATATATAGACGGCAAGGTTACGGTCAAGACCAACCGCAAGATAAGAGATTACGATCCCCTGACCGGAAAAGTATTGGACGAGCGGCCGAGCAATGCCAAGGATTTCGTCCCCTCATCACATTTTTATAAGGCCGGAGATTATCTTATCGAGACTGAGCAGATCTGGGACGACTACTCCAGGACCAGTGCCACTGTAAGGGTCACGGCGCCTGACGGGAATGTCAATTCTTTCGATTTCAATGAAGCAGGCGAAGACCTCTATGTTCAGGCAGTTCTGGCCTTAAACGACACCAAGGTCCTGATCCCGGTCTACACAACAAAAGGTTACAGATACTATGAGCTGGATCTGGCCGCAAACAAGCTCTCTCAGGGAAAAGAAAAAGACTATCAATGGCTAAACGCAAATGATCTCGGCGAGGTCACTACAGGTATAGACGGACAGGTATACAACTGCTCATCTGAGGGCGTTTCCAGGATTGATGCGGTCAAGAAAAGCGTAGAGACAGTTCTCGATTACAGCTGGTGCGGAATGAACATGGGCGTAATGTACTTCCAAAATCTAAAGCTGGCTGAATGCTCCTCTGACAAGATGGTCTTTATCGGCCGGACAAAATCCGCAACAAAATACGGGAGCGTACCGAAAGATTTCCAGATCATTGAATTCACAAGGGCTTCCAAAAATCCCAACGCAGGCAAGACCATCTTGGAACTCTATTCGACTGAAATAGATGACGTAATCGGCGCCGCGATCCAGAAGTTCAACGAGCAGAATCGAAAGTACTACATCGTGCTTGCCGATACTTATGATGCCGGTGATTTCGTTGACACGTCGCTCTACAATGATATTGACAACGAAGACGACTTGAACCAGATAAAACTCAAGTCCGCCGCGGGTGAGAGCAACCAGCTTGCCATGGACATCTTAAACGGCGAAGGTCCTGATATCCTCCTTAACACCGACAGTTACAGCAGGCTCAATAAATCCAGTTATCTGGTCGATCTCACGCCCTATGTAAAGGACTTAGGTCCGGATAAGTATTTCACGAACATAATAGAAGGCTCCAAGACCGGCGACGCCATTTACCAGCTGCCGGTAAGCTTTTCGATCCATGGGCTATGTACTGACATCAAATATGCCGGCAGTTCCGGCATAGGTTTTACGTTCGATGAATATAAGTCGTTCGTGAGAAATGATCTTAACGGCTTTGACCCCATGATGACAGGCCAGGCAGTTTATTTTTCGCAGCTGTTCAGCACCATGAACGAGAAATTTATAGCAGATGGCAAGGCCGATTTTTCAGGTCCCGAATTCAAAGAACTCGCCGACTACGTGAAAGACAACGTCCCCGAGAAGGCCATGTCATGGGATGAGATCAACGATAGCAATTACAACAGCGAAAGAGCCCAAATCTTTCCGGTCAGGGGAGTCGGCAGTTTCTACCAGATGTTGAGCGGTCCCGTCAAGAGCGCCACCGTTCTCGGAACCCCTTCGATCGACGGCAGAGGACCGATGTTCTTCTGCAATTTCTCCGTCGCGATCTCTGCTTACTCTGCAGACCCTGACGCATGCGGCGAGTTCGTAAAGATCCTGCTCTCGGACGAGATTCAGCTGAACATTGCCATGAACGATTATTTCGTCCTTAACCGCAGTGCATTCAGGAAAGCCGGCACAGCTGCAAATGAATACTACAACAACGGCGGTAACGAGACTGCCTCCGGCTCCGGCATTTTTCACGAGACGAAGTTTACCGAAGCCGACATCGACAATATCGAGAGGATTATTTTCACCTGCTCGAAAATAGAACGCGAAGATTCCGACATCAGCATGATCCTGATCGAAGAGATGCCCGCCTACTTCCTCGGCCAGAAATCTTTGGATGCCGTCATTAAGATCGCCCAGAACAGGGTGCAGAAAGTGCTGGATGAGAGAGGAAAATAAGGCAGGATAAAGGGTTTTGAACCATCTGAAGGGGCCGGCGTGCCCCTTTTTTCTCTCATTATCGTTGGCGTTTTGATGCCAAAACGAAGACTATTTGAAATCCGGCAAGTCTAACCTTTATACAGAAACCTAAGGCACGCATGTGCCGGAAACAAAAGTATAAAGGAGACTTTAAGTATGAAATTTTGGTATTTTACTGAGGGCAACAAAGCTGACAGTAGTTACACA
>JAEFBA010000141.1 GCA_016292145.1 Saccharofermentans sp. | reverse complement strand
GCAACAAGATCACCAACTGTGTTGATCTGTGCTCTCTTGAGACAATTGTAAGTACGTACTGAGAAATCCATGTCCTCAATTACACCGGAAAGCTTTGAATCGTGCTCGCCGCTCTCTTCGATGTTCTTGAAGCTCGGAGCTGAATCCGTATCAGCAAGAGCTGTGAAGAACTTGAGGTGCTCGATCAGGCAGTTAGCTGCTGAGGAGAGAGCCTCATCAACATCGATAGTGCCGTCTGTCCAAACCTCGAGTGTAAGGCTGTCATAGTCTGTTCTGGCGCCTACACGTGTGTTCTCAACCTTGTAGTTAGCCTTCTTAACAGGTGTGAAGATGGAATCGATCGGGATTACACCGATAACCTGCTTAGCGGGCTTATTCTGCTCTGCTGTGTTGTATCCTCTGCCCTTGCTGAGTGTGAATTCCATGAATACATCGTCGCTGCCGTTGAGGTGTGCGATAACGTGATCAGGATTCATGATCTCTACTTCGGGTCCGTGAACGATATCACCAGCTGTAAGCTCGCCGGTTCTGCCCTTAGCGACGCTGATGCTTACGATGTTGGACTCGTTATGGAGCTTTGCGCGGATACCTTTGATATTAAGGATAACTTCCGTCATATCCTCGATAATACCCGGAACAGTGGAGAACTCATGCTTAATCTTTTCGATCTTGATAGATGTTACTGCCGCGCCGGAAAGTGAAGAAAGGAGTACTCTGCGGAGTGAGTTTCCGAGAGTAGTACCGAATCCACGCTCAAGCGGGGCGATGGTATATTTGCCGTAGGACTTATCCTCGTTGGTCTCAACGCACTTAACGGTCGGCTGGCTGATTTCCATCATGTTTGTTCCTCCTAGATTATTTCAAAATCTTGCGATCCGGATGTTATTACTTAGAATACAACTCGACGATTGCAACTTCGTTTACAGGTACTTCGATCTGATCTCTTGTAGGCATTGCAAGGATCTTGCCGCAGAGCTTGTCGTTGTCTGCTTCAACCCATGCAGGTGTTGCTCTTGAACCTGTTACTTCGATGATGTCCTTGAATCTCTGTGAGCTCTTTACGCCCTCTTTGATCTCGATTGCATCGCCAACCTTAACCGCAAAAGAAGGGATATTAACGATCTTGCCGTTAACCTTAACTCCTCTGTGGCTTACGATCTGTCTTGCTTCGTCTCTTGTACGAGCAAAACCCATTCTGAATAAAACGTTGTCAAGTCTTGTCTCAAGAAGGATCATGAGGTTTTCACCGGTTGTACCATACTTGAGCTTCTGAGCCTTCTCGTAGTAATTTCTGAAAGGCTTCTCGAGAACGCCGTAAATAAACTTTGCCTTCTGCTTTTCCTTAAGCTGCATACCGTACTCGCTGATCTTGCGGGGTCTGGATGCACCATGCTTTTTAGATTCTTTCTTCTCTACTCCCAAGAAAGCAGGCTCAATACCGAGGGCTCTGCACTTCTTAAGGACAGGTGTCATATCTCTAGCCATTGCTATATTCCTCTTTTCTATACTAAGTATTCTGCCGTGAGAAGATTAAACTCTTCTTCTCTTAGGAGGGCGGCAACCATTGTGAGGTACCGGTGTTACGTCCTTGATCATTGTGACTCTGAGGCCTGCTGTCTCAAGGGCTCTTACTGCGGACTCACGTCCGGATCCGGGTCCCTTTACATAAACATCAACAGTCTTCATGCCATGATCGCTTGCTGCCTTTGCAGCCTTCTCGGAAGCAACCTGAGCTGCATAGCTCGTGCCCTTACGTGAACCCTTGGCGTCCATACCTGCAGAAGCCCAGGAAATTGTATTTCCCTGCTTGTCGGTAATTGTAATGATTGTATTGTTGAATGTAGCATGAATATGAGCCTGACCGTCTACGACGTTCTTACGCTCACTTCTTCTGGGTCTTAAGCTTTTCTTCTGTGCCATTTTGACTCACCTCACCTTACTTCTTCTTACCAGCAACTGTATGCTTAGGTCCCTTACGGGTACGAGCATTAGTCTTTGTGCGCTGGCCTCTTACAGGGAGTCCCAGTCTGTGGCGACGTCCACGAAGGCAACCGATATCAGAAAGTCTCTTGATGTTAGACTGTACTTCTCTCTTAAGGTCACCCTCAACCTTGTAATTGTTCTCGATCTGGTCACGGATCTTCGCAACCTCATCCTCTGACAAATCCTTGACACGTGTATCGGGATTGATGCCTGTCTTGGCAATAATCTCGTCTGCACTTGTTCTTCCGATTCCGTAAATGTACGTAAGAGCGATTTCAATTCTCTTATCGTTAGGTAAATCTACGCCGGCTATACGAGCCATTTAATGTACCTCCGTATTGGATAAAGTGGTATTAATCTCTATTTGACACACGTAAGTCAAGGAACTCCGGGTTAGGGAGCAGCCGCCCTCTCGGTAACGGTGAGTAAATATGATTACTTCTTTT
>JAEFBA010000076.1 GCA_016292145.1 Saccharofermentans sp. | reverse complement strand
GGCTGGCAACGGCCCGGGAAGATAGATTGCTGCCGGATTAAATTCCTCGATAGCTCAGTCGGTAGAGCGTTCGGCTGTTAACCGAAATGTCACAGGTTCAAGTCCTGTTCGGGGAGCCAAAGCACCAGTCAAATGACTGGTGCTTTTTTGTTGTCTTGATATAAGTTATCCTTTTTTATAGAATTGATTTGGTAGGATTATTTCTTTCTATTATAAAAGGGAGGTACGATATGGGTTTATTTTCGAGTTTGTTCGGTAATAAAGGCAAGGAAGCTGACAGCGTTCTGGATAAGATGAAGCAGCTTGCTGATGACCTTGACGGCGTTAAATATGCTGATAAGGATGAGAAGAAGATAATGAACGGCGGTTCTGCTGCTGCAACATTCACCGAAGATGCAGTCTGTGGCGACTCCTGGGGTCCTGTGATGCCTTCAGAGCCTAACCAGTTCAATTCCGGACTCGATTACAAGGATTATTTCGAGAAGATCTTTAGAGAGGAATTCCCCTCCTATCATCTCCAGAAATATAAGTCCGGTTGGTATGATGTCGCTTTTAATTTTGTTCAGGACGGTCAGAAGAAGCTTGTTGTTGAGCTTTTAAATGACGGAACGCAGCGCTATAAGATCAGAAATGAGTGCAGGGCGCAGGGCATTCCTTACCTTCGTTTCTACTATAATCACGAAGGCTGGTGGAATACCAGATCCTATGTAACAAGGCGTATTGCTAATGCTTTGACCTCGTGATAACTGTTTTTAATTTGAAGTAAAGCGGGCGGTATCCTTTTAGAGGGGTTCCGCCTTTTTTATTGGCGTTAATTTGTGAGCCTGGCATGTTGTTACCTCAAGTGCTGACAGGCTGCCACTCTGTTAAGGATTTGTTGAAAAAAGGTGGGGTTGCGCGCCCACCCATCCACAATTAAAGATTTGTTGCCTTTTAAGTTAAGTTTATGTTAAGGTTCAGCGCTTTTGCGGTTAAGGTTCGATATATAGAATGATAAGCGTAAGGGATAGGAACCGGCCGGTTTCACTCGAAACAGAAAAATAGGAAATAGAATATATTAGAAGTGAGGTCGCAAATATGTGGACAAGGAAAAGTGTTAAGCAGAAGGGAAAGAAAGCCTTCGTTGGGAATTTCTGGAAGTGCGTTCTGGTAGCAATCATTTTGAGCATTGTGATTGGTGCCGGCGGATTTGGAGCAGGAGGCGGATCATCGATATCACAGACGATGACAAACATCATTGCAAGCTCAAACAATTCAAACAACGATGACCGCAATGTCGATACAAACGTTGATAACACAGACGATGACGATGCATCTCACAAGGTAACATTTGATATAGATCTGGCTAACCCGAGAAGCATTGATCAGGAAGATATTAATATCTTTATCGGTTTTCTCGTTGTAGGTACCGTAGTATATGTAGTCATTATGGCATTCGCTATGGCATTCAGATACTTCCTCATGGTACCGTTCGAATACGGATGCAGAAAGTTCTTCAGAAAGAATCTTGATGAGCCTGCAAAGCTCACAAACATCGTATATGTTTTCGATTCGCACTATAAGAACATCGTAAAGACAGCATTCCTTACTGATCTTTTCATCTGGCTCTGGAGCTTGCTCTTCATCGTTCCGGGAATCATCAAGGCATATTCTTACAGACTGGTTCCTTACATCATGAGCGAGAATCCTGAGATGAACTTCAGGGATGCACAGGCAGAGAGCGCTAGACTTATGAAGGGCAATAAGTGGAAGTCATTCGTACTCGATCTTTCCTTCATCGGATGGGACATCCTCACGATCATGACATGGGGTCTCCTCGAGATCTTCTTCGTAGGACCTTACAAGGCTTCTACAGATGCAGCTCTCTATGAGTCAATTAAGTACGGCATCGATGCAAAGTAAACATTGGGATTAGGAATAGGATATAATAATGTCAGCCGGAGGAGAGCAATCTCCTCCGGTCGGCTTTGGTAACGGGGGTTTTTATGAATTACAAAGTATTGATCGCTGACGATGAGAAGGAGATAAGGAACCTCTTAAGGCTCTATCTCGAGAATGACGGATTCACGGTCACTGATGTAGCTTCAGGCGAAGAAGTATCCGGCGCCATGGACAGCTTTAAGCCCGATATCGTACTGCTTGATGTCATGATGCCCGGCAAGGACGGCATTCATGTTCTTAAGGATATCCGTGAAGTTAGCAATGTGCCTGTAATGATAATCTCTGCAAGGACAGCTGATGCCGAGAGGATCTTAGGTCTTAATGTCGGCGCTGACGATTATATCTGCAAACCCTTTAATCCGTTGGAAGTTGTAGCAAGGGTCAAGTCCAACCTCAGACGTTTCTATTCACTTGGAGGCGGAGAGGGCAGAGCTGAGAAGCTTACGATCGGCGACCTGGAGCTCGATACCGAGAAATGCCTCCTCTTAAAGGCAGGCAAGGCTATGGAGCTTACTTCCGTTGAATATAAGATAATGGAGCTTCTGATGAAGCATCCCGGCAAGGTCTTCACCAAGCAGCAGATCTATGAATATGCATGGGGAGAGGACTATTTCGTAGCCGATAATAATATAATGGTTGCGATAAGCAAATTAAGGACCAAGCTCGACGAAGATCCGTCACGTTACATCAAGACGCTTCGCGGCTTAGGATACAGGCTTGAGGCCTGATTTTACTGCTGTTCCTGGCAGTGTAACATTGTTACAAAGGGGTATTTGATGGCAAAAAAGAGCATAAGCAGCGCAAAAGAGCTCAAAGGCTTTTTGCTCAGCAGATTTTTCTTTGTCCTCGCCATCGTAAGCGTGGTCGAGCTGCTCGTAGTCGGCCTGACGAACAAGTATCTGATCCCGGCACTCGTCATGTTCACGAGATATAACAAGATAATCATGGTCGACGGTGCCGAAGGATTGTTCATGCTCGTATTCGTGCTGGTCGCGACATGGCTCGTAAACCGTATTTTCCCGATGCTCAATGCATCGCCTGTTGCCGTTAATGAATACCTGGAGAAGGTATTAAGAAGCCGCGGATTTGTCGGCGCATCTGACCAGGAGGTAACAGAGACGCTCCGCGCCTTAAGCGAAAGGCCGACGGCAATTCTTTCCTTATTAGGCGCATTCTTTCTGGTCGCGATAATCCTTCTGACGCCATACATAATCGGAGGCATAGTATTCTCAATCTCCGTGGCCCGTGAGATCCGCAGGGTAGAGCGTGAGAAGGAGATCGAGCATAAGACGGAAGAAGAGCGCCGCTATCTCATGATCTCCAATATCGTTCACGATCTGAAGACTCCGATGACAACAGTTTACGGCTATGCAAAGGCCTTAAATGACGGCATCGTGCCTGAAGACCGGAAGCAGGAATATCTGGAAGCCATAATGGCGAAAACAGACAGGACCAATGAGGTCATCGCGATGCTGCTCGATTATGTTAAGCTCGACAGCGAAGGCTTTGTGATCAAAAAGAGCAAGATCGACTTATGTGAGCTTCTGCGTTCATGCTGCGCATTCTGCTACACCGATGTGGAATCAGCAGGCTGTGAGCTCGATATCAATGTCCCCGAGAAGCCTTTGTTTATTGCAGCTGACAGCGTTCAGCTCTCACGCGTCATAACAAATCTCATAACGAATGCGATACGTCATAACCCCAAAGGCACGAAGATCGGCGTGACGATTACGTGCGAGAATTACACGACTGCAGAAGATGTAAGGGTCTTTGTAGCAGATACGGGTGATGAGATACCTGAAGAACTGGCAGAGCATATTTTCGAGCCGTTCGTAACAGGTGATGAATCAAGAGCATCAGGTTCCGGAACGGGCCTTGGACTGCCCTTATCCGTTAAGATATGCGAGATGCACGAATTCAGGTTAAGACTCGTCCAGAACCCTGAGATCAAGCGCTATCACTTAGGTGACGAGTACAAGAAGACTTTCGTGATCTCGATGTGATAAGGAGTCCTGATGCGCAAACAGTCATTGATAAGAGTTACTGCCTTGTTTATGCTCCTCGCGATCGTCTTAGCGACCTGCGGATGCTCTGTCAAAACCAGACGTCAGTTAATGCAATATGCAAGAGATAAGTATGGTGACGCTACGCTGATCGGAGCTCATCAGAATCTAAAAGGAAATGAGTCTGTCGTTACTGTCAGAATGCAGGATAAGGATACAGGGATAGAATACACTGTAACTTCTGAAATGGTTCCCGTAACTGTCGACGGCGGCAATATGGGGTATACAGAGCATACTTCCTCAGATTTTGAACTGCTCTATTATGATTATCTTATCGCTCAGGCAAAAGACGAACTTGATGCACTCGCAGATAAGTACAGCCTTACCTATGAATTCCAGCAGGGTATGTTGGAACTTAAGTTTAATGACCGTGAAGCAAGCGGGAAAGCTAAGGAAGCTTCCGAAGAATTCGAAAAAGTTCTTGGTGAGTACGACGTAAAAAACTTGCGTCCGAATATCTATTATTGCTCTGTTGGTGATACCATTAATGTAGGCTATTACGATGCGGAAACACGTGAGTACAGCATGTCGAATGACTACAGCGTTATCGATTATGTTCTGACGAACTACGACAGCGAAGCTGTTTATCTTGACTCGATGACAGCTTACATCAACCAGTTTTTGTCTAATCAGGAAGTGAAAGGCTTTTTCCAGGGACAAAGCAGCGATCCGATGGGTACTGCGTATTACTTCAAAGATAAGAACGGTGATATCTTTGTAGCTATAGATATGGAGGAATTCGGTGCCAATTCAAGCGGCATCAGACTCTTCCGCGACACTGCTTCCGGCATGGATGAGATAGATTATTGATCTTAAGGAGAATAACATGCGTTACGACTGTCTGATAATCGATGACGAGAAAGAACTCTGCAATAATACGGCCGAGTATTTCAACATGTTTGACGTTAAGACTGCAGCGGTTTATTCGGGCGCTGAAGCGGAAGAATTCATGCGCGGGAACGATATAAGCCTCGTGCTCCTGGATATCAATCTTTCTGACGGGAGCGGCTTTGAGCTCTGCAAGAAGATCAGGCAGACACTTAATATTCCGATCCTTTTTATCTCTGCAAGGAATACCGACGATGACAAGATAATCGCGCTTAATATCGGAGGCGACGATTACATCGAGAAGCCTTATTCTCTGGGCGTTCTGCTCGCCAAGGTAAAGGTCGTTCTGAAGCGTTATGCGAATACAGAGAGCGACAGCTCGAAGAAGCAGGATTTTGACGACGGTTACTTAAGACTTGATACCGTGAACAAGAGCGTTTTTGTCGGCGGCGTCGAAAAGAAGATCACTTCGATCGAATATAAGCTTCTGGAATACCTTATCGATAACAGGAACAGGCTTGTCACGAAGACAGAGATCTTCGATAAAGTTTGGAACGACAAATTCACTACTGACGGAACACTTAATGTTCACGTAAGAAAGATCCGTGAAGCGATCGAGAAAGATCCGCAGGACCCTAAGTATATCGTGACTGTATGGAAGGAAGGCTATAAGTTCGTAGCACCAGAATAAGATGAAGAAAGCGCCGTTTATCATCCTGCTTGCCGCAACCTTTATCGCCGAAGCACTGGCGTGTTTTCTGATGCTTACGAAGATCAAGGACATAAAGACAGATCCTGTTAAAGTAAACGAGTGCTTATATTCCATATCAGAGAATTACGGCGACTCTTCCAAATACAACAGACAACTTGAGTACGTGGTCATCGATAATGACGGAAAGCTGATCTATAAGACAAGGGAAGGCCTTTCAGAATCGGTCAATGAAGCGATAAAAACACGCGGTCTCATACTTGATCTTAATATTGACGGAGAGGTCAAAGGTAAGGTTATTTTCGATTATAATATCGGAACGCAGATGACCCGGTTCAAGCAGAATATCATCATCGTTTTTATCATCATCGGCGTTCTCCAGCTCGTGATAATCGTCTCATGGTATATCTATCTTAAGCGTTCCATGATCACGCCTTTTGCAAAGCTGAGCAGCTTTGCCGCCAGAGTTGCTGAGGGTAATCTTGATATGCCTTTGCAGATGGATAAGGGACATGTCTTCGGTGCGTTCACGGAGAGCTTCGACCTTATGCGTTCCGAGCTCAAGAAAGCGCGTCTTGCCGAGAAAAAAGCAAGTGATGACAAGAAGGAAATGGTCGCGAAATTATCGCACGACATCAAGACTCCCGTAGCATCGATCAAGTCAACTTCGGAGATCGGAATGGCGATCACAAAAGAAGACCGCACCAGGGAGATGTTCGGTGTCATCGATGCCAAGACTGACCAGATAAAGTCACTTGTTGATAACCTCTTCACATCAAGCGTTCATGACATAACCGAGATCGATGTTAATCCCGGAATGCAGCCGTCTGACGTCATTACGGGGCTTATCAGGAACGCAGATTATCTTCACCGCGCAGGAGCTTTTACGATACCTGAATGCAATGTCTATTTCGACAAGTTAAGGCTCCAGCAGGTTTTCGATAACATCTTCATGAACTCATATAAATACGCTGACACCGCAATGCATGTAAATGCCGAGATATCAGGTGATTATCTTGTCATAAGAGTCGCTGACGAAGGCCCGGGCGTCAAGGAAGAAGAGCTTCCGCTTCTCAAGGAAAAGTTCAGAAGAGGCAGCAACGCCAGCGACAAGGACGGCGCAGGCTTAGGCCTTTACCTTACCGATTACTTCATGGAAAAGATGGACGGTCAGTTGGGTCTCAAGAACCTGGATAAGGGTTTGGAAGTGTCGGTCTATATCAGGATCGTGTAATAAACACTCTTAAGAATGCTAAGAGTTAATTTTCCCGTATGCGTCGCGGAAAGACCTTTTTCGCGCCTCAAAACGCAATAAAATTTGATTTTCAACCCCTAAAATTTTACTTTATCACTGGATTTTTTACTTTATCCCTCAGTTTGCGAAAATCTATTGCGCTCAAATACCCCTTTTTGTACCATCAGGACACCGCGGTAAGATGACAGACTTTATTTGCTCTGACATCCATCAGCAATGTGGACAAACGGGAAAATAGGAATGTCAAAAACAAAATCATAAATTCAAAGATGAGAATTGTATAAACAACAAAATGAAGACAAAAGCAATAATACTAATGACATGCGTCCTGTTATTGAGCGCATGCGGCAGAGTTAAGAACAATAATTCTAAAACACCGGATATTGTTCCGGAAACAGCATCCTATTATGAAGGTCATAATCTTGTTTTGGCCGATGAATATATGAACAGAAAAGAATACTTGTATTCTTATGTATCTCCGGAATGCTATAACGATGAATACATTGCTGTATATGTTAGTGCTGAAAAAGATTTGCCAGATTCAAATGAAGAGTATATCAATTTCTATGACTATAATGGTGAATTAAAGCAACAGACAGACCTGCTAAGTTTTGAGACCGGAAGAGTTTATTCTGATTGTTGCATTGGTAATTCAAAACTTGGAATGAATGCCTTATTGGTTGATAAAGAAAACTCAATCGCTGCCATTTATAGTGTTGATAATGAAACTCTGAGTTGGAATAAACAGTTTGATATTCCTTTGAAAAACTTCAAATTCGGTTTTGAAGCAGACGAATTATTTGAAACAGAAGATGGTTATATTCTTATCTATGACTGGCTTGATGGCAGTTTGGTAAAAACAGATATAGCTAGAATAGATAATACCGGAAAAGTTATCTGGGATGTTTTACCGAACAGCAATGGTGCTCCCGGCAGTGCAAATATATGGAATGATAGTCTTGTGTACGTAAGCAGTACTGATCAAATCTATAAGGTGGACTTGAAAACAGGAAAAGAACAACCAATAAAACCCGATGATGTACTAAAAACCTATCAATACGGTGTGCGCGTGTGTCCTGATGGAAAGATAATAAAGAATGACGGACACGAGATAAAGCAATATATGTTGGAAGATAATACAGAAACAGTGCTTCTGGATTTCAACTATTCTGACAGTAATATGTTTTATCTTTCTAACGGAAATCTGCAATATGCTGACAACAAGAGAGCCGTTTTTAAAGATCTATCAAGTTCACGCAACGAGGTCCCCGGAAGATGCAAACTAACAATTCTTGAGAAGGTCGAAAAGAATCCTTATATTGGCAAGAAGGTTCTCGAGATTGCGCCTGTCTGGGGACTTAGTTTTTTGATGGGGGAGGCGCAGCAAGAATTCAATAGAAATAGCAAAGATTATTTTGCTTATATTTCAACCAGATATGATTATACATATTTCAGTCTGCCCGATTATTACCAGGAAGATGTAACACTGACGGATACGGTTAACCTGATTACGGACCAATTAGCTGTAGATATCCGCAATGGTAATGGCCCTGATATCATTATCGGTCTGGGTGATTCTACTCAGTTGGATTCAAAGGATTTCCTTGTTAATCTGTATCCATACATAAATGGTAAGAATGGAATAGATAAAGCCGACTATTTTGAAAATGCTTTTGAAGCATTTGCTGCAAATGACCAATTGTATCAGATTCCCTTAACAATGAATGTATTGGGAATAATGACTGACAAAGCAAATGTGACAGAAGGCAAAAAGGGATTTACATTTGATGAATACTGCAAATTCGTAAAAGAAAAGTGTAATGGTCTTGATCCTATCAGTTATGGAAATGACAGACAAAACTATTTTTATTTCCTTTTCTGCTCGATGCATGAACAATTCGTATCAGAAAAGAAAATGAACATAGACAATGCTGAGTTCCGTTCCCTGATCGAGTTTTCAAAAAATAACATTTCTAAGGACTATTATTCAGAAACAGTTGAGCCGATTAGTACTCAATGGGTCGTGCTTGGAAATGTATATTATGATCTGGTCGAACAACCCTGTTTTGATCCTTCTAATGATTTATTTGGTGCACCTTCTTTTGACGGCCGCGGACCGATGATAACTAATTTCAACACTATAGCTGTAACAACATGTTCATCTGATTTGAATGTATCCTGGGAGTTCGTAAAGATTGCTTTAGGTTATGAAGCCCAAAAGGCGCTTGAAAGCGAGAATCCGATAAATCGTGCAGCATTTAATGATTATGCCAAGACAGCTTTAAAGGAGGCTAATATCACTTTAAAAGAAAAATATATAAATAGAGTCTTAGATGATTCCGATATCGAGCGATATGTCCATATGCTCGAAAAAGCTGAATGTGTCGCAGCATATGACACGCAAGTATATAAGGTCATAATCGAAGAACTGCAGCCTTATTATGCTGATAAGAAAAGCATCGATGAGACGATAAAGATAATAAGTGACAGGTGTCAAAAAGTTCTTGATGAACGTTAGTTTTTCGAAGACTGTGAAACAGATTATTCCAATATGCATGGGGATATCATAATGAAAACAAAAGCAATAATTGTATTATTAGTATGCACCTTGTTATTGAGTGCATGCGGCAAGGTTAAGAACAGCAACTCTAAAACACCGGATATTGTTCCTGAGACTGCTCCTTATTATGAAGGGCATAATCTTGTCTTGGCTGATGAGTACAAAGACGAGAAGAAATACTCATACTCACATATATCACCCCAATGTTATCAGGATGACTATATTGCAGTTTATGTTAAAGCTGAAAAAGCATCGTCAAATTCAGGGGCTGTAGAAGAATATATCAATATCTACGACTACAACGGTGAATTAAAGCAACAGAAGGATTTAAACAATTTAGAGAGTGGTAAGAATTATTCCGATTGTTGTATTGGAAAAACAGAGCTCGGAATGAACATAATTCTGACGGATAAGAAAAACTCTTCTATAGATATTTATAGCGTTGATAATGAGAAATTGAGTTGGGAAAAGCGGCTTGGAACATCTTTGAGAAGTTTTAGAACCGGGTTTGAAGCGAGACGGGTATTCGAAGCAGAAGATGGATATATCGTTGTTTATCAGTGGTCAGAAAACCACGTCTTCAAGTCTGCTGTTGCAAAGCTGGATCATTCCGGAAACCTGATATGGGATATGGAACCTGGCACAAAAGGCGTGCTTGGCGAAGCAAACATTTGGAATGACAGCCTTCTATATAATGATGATTCCTATCAGTTCTATAAGTTGGATTTAAAGACAGGAAAAGAAGAGAAGATCCAAATGAATGATGCTCTTAAAGCATACAATTATAATGTAAGGATACTTCCTGACGGTTATATAGTCGACATTATCGGACACGAGATCAAGCAATATAATTTGAACGATAATACGGAGACTGTTTTTGCAGATCTCAACTATACGAATTGTAATATGAGTATTATCAGTCAGGGATTGGTACATGTCGACGACAAGAGGATAGTAACAAGAGATTTCTTCAGTTATGGCAACGAGGCTTCCGGACGATGCAAGATGACAATTCTGGAAAAGGCAGATAAAAATCCTCATGCCGGTAAAAAGATACTTGAGATCGCACCTGTCTGGGGTATATATGAAAACATGGGTGAGACACAGCAGGTGTTTAATAAAAACAACAAGGATTATTATGCTTATATTTCCACCAGATATGACTGTACATACTTTAGTCTTCCTGAATATCAAAAGGAAACAGAAACTCTCTCAGATACAGTCAATCTCATCACGGATCAGTTAACCGTTGATATCCGTAATGGTAACGGTCCTGATATCATTATCGGTCTTGGCGATTCCACTCAACTGGATTCGCAGGAATTCCTTGTAAACCTATGCCCTTATATTGATGGTAAGAATGGAATTAACAAAGCTGACTATTTTGAGAATGCCCTTGAAGCATTTAAGTCAGATGGAAAACTGTATCAGATTCCGCTTAATATATGTGTACGCGGAATAGTAACAGACAGATCAAACGTAGCTGACGGGAAAAAGGGCTTGACTTTCGATGAGTATAACAAATTCGTCAAAGAAACATGCAATGGAATTGACCCGATAAGCATTGGGAATGACAGGCAGGATTACTTCCGTTACCTGTTCTGTTCAATGAAGGAACAGTTCATTAATAATGGGAAATTAAATGTTGATAATGAAGCTTTCCGTTCACTGATCGGGTATTCAAAGAACTGTATTTCTGAACGATGCTACCAGGAAGAAGCTGAACCAAATGGTGCATGGTGGATCGCACTCGCAGATGTTTATTGTGACTTGGCAGAAAGACCGTATTTAAATTCATTATCTGACATATATGGAGCCCCCTCTTTTGACGGACGCGGACCGATGCTGGAATGTTTTAATACTGTCGCTATTTCCACATGCTCATCTGATCTTAATGTTTCCTGGGAATTCGTAAAGACATCTATAAGCTATGATGTCCAAAAGAGCTTTATTGAAGGAAACCCGATCAACCGCGCAGCCTTTAATGAATATGCCAAGACAGCTTTGAAAGAGGCGAACATCACACTCAAAGAAAGGCATGAAGGCAGAGTTTTGGACGAGTCCGATATCGAGAGATATATCCATATGCTCGAGAAAGCCGAATGTGTTGCGGCTTACGATACGCAAGTATATAAGGTCATAATAGAAGAACTGCAGCCTTATTATGCTGATAAGAAAAGTATTGATGAGACGATCAAGATAATAGCTGACAGGTGCCAAAAGGTCCTGGACGAGCGGTAAAAATATACGGCCGGGTTGTACTCAAGAACTCGGCCTTTATTATAGATTTGTATATTATATCTGTTTGACATATATACGCAAAACGGATATAGTTTTCGCAGATTATCACTGATGGAGAATGCTATGGCTAAGAAAATTCCAACACCTACGATTGGTGAAATATTAAGAGAAGAATTCATGGAACCATTGGATATTACAGCTTATAAGCTGGCTAAGGATATAGGTGTTCCTACATCAAGAGTATTAGAAATCCTTCATGGTAAAAGAAAAGTTACAGCAGATACTTCATTAAGGCTGGCAAAATACTTTGGTTTGACTGATAAGTATTTTCTTGATATTCAGAATGATATTGATATCAGACATTTAAAAGAAGAACAGAAGGATGAATTGGATAAGATTATTCCGTATTCAGCATGATTGCTCCCGATTTAAGAACTATTTAAGAGTTCCTTAAAGGCATTTAAGGGTTAAAAGAATATCCTTTGTGCTATAAGGAGGTCGAAAGACATGAAAAACATTATTGAAACTAAGAAACTTTGCAAGACATTTTCGAGCGGCGGCATTCAGCAGCACGTTCTTAAGAATATCGATCTGGAGATCTACGAAGGCGATTTCACGATCATCATGGGCGCATCCGGTGCCGGCAAGTCCACACTTCTTTATTCATTATCCGGAATGGACAAGCCGACTTTGGGCACTGTAACATTCGACGGCACAGATATCACCAAGATGAATACGGATGAGCTCGCGATCTTCAGAAGATCTAACTGCGGATTCGTTTTCCAGCAGGTGTATCTCGTTGATTCGATGAGCGTTTTAGATAACATCATGGCAGCAGGACTTCTTGTTTATAAGGATAAGAAAGTCCTTGCTAAGAAGGCAGGAGAACTTCTCAAGGCAGTTAATATCGATGAGACTCTCTGGGGAAAGTTCCCTACGCAGATCTCAGGCGGTGAGGCTCAGAGAGTCGGCATCGCAAGAGCCTTGATCAATGATCCGAAGCTTGTTTTCGCTGACGAGCCTACAGGTGCCTTGAACTCGCAGACAGGTAAGGCTGTTCTTGATACACTCACCAAGTTTAATGAGAAGGGCCAGTCGATCGTAATGGTCACACACGATATCTCTAGTGCAAGAAGAGGCAACCGCATCCTTTATGTTAAGGACGGCGAGATCGCCGGTGAGTGCAACCTCGGCAAGTATGTGACAGGTGACAAAGACCGTCATCAGAAGTTAAATGACTTCCTCGCTACGATGGGGTGGTAATCATGAACAAGACATCATTACTTACCAAATCGAACCTCAGGAAGAACAGAGGTACGTCAGTAGGACTTTTTTTTCTGATGTTTATCGCAACGCTTCTGATCGGCATATCGCTTATGATATTTTTCGATGTGCTTCCGACAGCGGGAAAAGAAGCTGAGCGTCTTAATTCCGGCGACGGTTATATCATGGCCAGAAACGGTATTGAGGATATGACGGATGAGAAGATCGGCGAACTGATCAAGGACGATACGGACGATTATTTTATTTACAGGAATCTCCAGTTCGGTGCTATCCCGCTTCCTTTCGGTACAGGAAATGTATCCATCGATATCGCGCTCAATGACAGCAGTGCCTTCAGCAGAAAGCTGGACAGGATGGAAGTGATCACGGAAGATTCATCTGTCACAGGCAGTTATATCTATCTTCCTTATCAGTTCTATACCGGCGGCGGTATCAAGTTAAATGATACTTTCGAATTTGCTGTGGAAGGCGTCACATACAGCTTTACGGTAAAGGGCTTTACC
>JAEFBA010000140.1 GCA_016292145.1 Saccharofermentans sp. | reverse complement strand
AGAGCAAGACCTACCTATAAAAAATCGATTTTTTCGATTTTAGTAGGTAGGTTTATGTTTGAAAACCTTCGCATACCCGTAGGGGGTATATGTCTTGACAGCTTTATATAAACAAATTAAAATGACATCGCGTCATTTTAACAATGCAGGAGGCTCCCATATGCCCAAAGTCAGTGAAGAATACTACAAGAACAAGCGCAAAGAGATCGTCGATGCGGCGTACCGCGTGTGTACCAGGAAGCCGATCTCGTCGGTCGAGATGAAGGACATCATTGAGGAGACGGGCTTTTCGCACGGGGTCATTTACAGGTATTACAAGGATCTCGATGAGGTCTTGAAGGACCTGGTCATAACGATCAACGAGAACAACAAGATCGACGACAGGCTCGACGCGATCCTGGAGAGGGCGGAGATGGATAAGTGGGAGCAGACCATTTACGACATCTGCGCAATGCAGGCTGATTATATGAAGGAGGTCGGTACGGACCTTCTTAAGGTGTCGATCTACAGTGACATGCTCGCGATGACAGATCCCGGGAGGGCGATGAATATCGCGCAAAGGCTTGGGAAAGATGAGCAGAGCCCGCTGCTTTATGCGACGGTGGTGACGGAGAAGTTTTTAAAGGACGTTATCAAGAAGAACAAGTTGAAGCCGGCAACGAGCGTGGATGAGATCATCCAGTTCATGATCGTCAATTACCACGGAATCCAGACAGGCTACGTGCTCTCGGAATGCTTCAAAGTTCCGCACATCGAAGGCAAGTACAAGCCCGAAGACATGTTCAGGAACCTTGCAAAATCTGTGATCCTCATGATGGGCGGAAAGGCGTAAGGAATGGTATTTCATACATACGGGAATAAGGAAAACAAAGCGGTCGTTCTGATCCACGGAATGCTCACGCCGTATCAGATCTGGAACAGGGTTGCCCAAGAGTTCTCAGGCAGCAATTACGTGATCGTGCCGGAGCTGGATGCGCACACTGAAGATGAGACGAGCGCGTTCATAAGCGTTGAGGACGAGGCGCAGAAGATAGCAGAATACATAACAAAAGAGCTTAACGGCGAGGTGTATATGCTGGCAGGCATCTCGCTGGGCGGAAGGATTGCTTCAGAGGCCGCGAAAAACCAGAGCCTGAAGATAGACAACCTCGTAATAGACGGCGCGCCGCTGATGAAGGTAAACGGTCTGTTCAAGGGCATAATGAAGAACAACTACAAGACGATCTTAAGCAAGTCCAGGGCGCGCGATCCGAAAGTAAAAGCATCTTTCGAGAGAGATTTTCTGCCGGGCGAATACTGGGAGCCGTTCCTTAATATCGCGGACAGGATGGATAAGCAGTCTGTAGATAACATCATCGGCTCGGCTTTTGCACCGTTTGAATTTGTTAAGTATCCGGAAGGCATGAAGATCCTTTTCATGCACGGCACGAAGGGCAATGAATCCGTCTCGAAGAAGGGCGCGCAGAAGATGAAAGAGTTGAATCCAAAGATGGAGATCAGGTGCTTTGACGGCCTCGCGCACGCAGAGCTCTTTTGCTTCAAGCAGGACATGTGGCTCAATGAAATAAGGGGTTTCCTGGCATGATCGATTACATCAGAGAAAACTTAAGTTATTACCCGATTTACGGGCGACTCCTGTTCAAGACGAAGAAGGAGTTTACGCCGGAGCGTGTTGATTTTGGAAGCGATAAAGAGCAGTATTTCCTGTACTACGAACCCGCAGAAAGAACAAGTGATAAAGTCGTTATCTGGGTTCACGGAGGCGGGTGGAATGCAGGCAATCCAAAGTTCTTCGACTATGTCGGCCAGTCAATGGCAAGGCAGGGATACCGCTTCGTCTCGATAGGTTACAGGCTGTCGCCGAAGAATAAATATCCTATTCAGATTGAAGATGTCTGTGCGGCATATAATGCTGCAATAAAATGCCTGAAGGATAAGGGTATCGACACATCAAAGACAGTGGTCAGCGGGCCTTCTGCGGGCGCGCATTTGTCGTCCATCATGTGCTACAGCAAAAGGGTGCAGGAAAGATATAAAGTCGATGTCTCAAATGTTATCGGATACATAGGTTTCGGAGGTCCGTATTCTTTCAGGAAGGATGCGACCAATACGCTGAAGATGCTTATAAATATGCTTTTCGCTAAGGGCTATGACAGGACGGAAGGCGAGCCAAAAGAGCTCATGGATAAGAGTGACATTCCGATGCTTCTGATACAAAGCAGACATGACGGGCTCGTGGGATTTAATTGTGCGGAAGACTTTGCGGCCAGGGCGAAAGAGCTTGGGAACAGGTGTGAGATCTACGAAGTTGAGGATAAGAGAAATACGCATTCGTGGTATACTGCGGGGTGTTTTCTTTTCGAACGCAGCGAAAACAAAACACTCGATAAGTTTATGTCATGGATAGAGGAATTATGAGAAATATAAAAAGAGTTTCCGC
>JAEFBA010000075.1 GCA_016292145.1 Saccharofermentans sp. | reverse complement strand
AGATCAAGGACGTTATCGCTATTGCAGACGAGATCTACAAGACATTCGGCATCACATACAGAGCAGAGTTCTCCACAAGACCTGACGACTTCATGGGCGATATCGAGTCCTGGAACGCTGCAGAAGCTTCTCTGAAGGCTATTCTCGACGAGAAGTATGGTGAGGGCAATTACGAGATCAACGAAGGCGACGGCGCATTCTACGGCCCGAAGATCGACCTTCAGATCAAGGATGCTCTTGGACGTGAGTGGCAGTGCGGTACTGTCCAGCTCGACTTCCAGCTCCCTCATAACTTTGAGCTCACATATGTCGACAAGGACGGTGCTCAGAAGATGCCTATCGTTATCCACAGAGCCATCTTCGGTTCTTTCGAGCGTTTCATCGGCATCATCACAGAGCACTTCAAGGGCGCATTCCCGTTCTGGCTCAATCCTTACCAGGTTGCAGTCGTACCGATCAGACCCGAGCACAACGAGTATGCTGAAAAGGTTGCTGAGGCTCTCACAAAGGCCGGCGTAAGAGTCGAATCCGACTTAACAGACGTCAACATGAGAGACAAGATCAAGAGATTCAAGCAGATGAAGGATCCTTATATCCTCGTTGTAGGCGATAAGGAAGCTGCCGAGAACACAGTATCTGTCAACGTAAGAGGCTCTAACAAGCAGCTTCAGGGCGTAGCACTCGACAAGTTCGTTGAACTTTGTGCAAAGCTCAATGCTGAGAGAACATTGGAGCTCCCTCAGGAGATCTGATCCTCTTAGAAGGTAATTAAATAACAAGATAAGGCGGCGCAGGACCAAATGGTCTTGTGCCGTTTTTATTGTAAAAACCGTCAATTCGATTAAAAGGACCAAAAAGCCCGTAAAACCCAGCAAAATCAAGGAAAAACTTTGATTATCAAATTATCAAATTACACTTTCGGGGGTGATTCCGAGTGCAAATTTTAGGTAAAAATCCTAACGAATAATGACTTTATTTGAAAGAGGGTTCTTGATATCATTCGTATTGCTATTAAAGGGGGCGTAATGCTATGTATAAACAAGAAGGAACCAAAGTCGCCATTATCGGCGCAGGTGCGGTAGGATCAACAACCGCTTTCGCAATCGCAATGCAGCAGCTCTGCTCTGAGCTCGTTCTTATTGATGTCAATAAGGAAAAGGCTCTTGGTGAAGCTCTCGATATCAGCCACGGACTCCCGTTCATCGGCGATATGTATATTCACGCAGGCGACTACAGCGACGTTAAGGATGCAGACTGCATCATCATCACTGCCGGTATCCCGAGAAAAGAAGGCGAGACAAGACTTGACCTTGCAAAGAAGAACGTCAAGCTCGCTCACACTATCACAGACAGCATCATGGAGCACTACAACAAGGGTGTCATCATGGTAATCTCCAACCCTTGCGACCTCGTTACATATAAGGTTGCTGAGTGGTCCGGACTTCCTTCAAACAAGATCATCGGTTCCGGTACGAACCTTGACTCTGCACGTTTCAGAGTCCTCATCTCCAGAAAGCTCGGCGTTGACGTTAGAAACGTTCACGGTTATATCCTCGGCGAGCACGGCGAGACACAGTTCCCTGCATGGAGCCACACACACGTAGCAGGTATGGGTATCGACGAGTATGCAGAAGCAATCGGCGTACCTTTCGGCCAGGATGTTAAGGATGAGATCGCACAGAAGACAAAGTCTTCCGGCGCAGAGATCATCAAGCTCAAGGGCGCTACATTCAACGGTATCGCAGTAAGCGCTGCAACGCTCCTCAGATCCATCACAGAAGACGAGCACACGATCAGAACAGTATCCACAAGACTTAACGGTGAGTACGGCATCTCCGGCGTAACACTCGACGTTCCTGCACTCATCGGTGCTAACGGTGTTGACAAGATCATCGACATGCGTCTTACAGATGAAGAGTACCAGCTCCTCAAGAAATCTGAGGCAAATATGCGTGAGGCTATCGCTTCCGTAGAGGGTCTCTGATAACTAAAAGCCCGATTGTCAGGCTTTTCGGGCTCGAAAACAAAGAATTTCAAGTCCCTGCACTTTGTCCCATAAAGTGCAGGGCTTCTTATTTAATAAGGGTTTGAGATTTGCTATAATGACAAGGGTAATCCCAATTTTTAAATAAATAAGAGGTTCTAATATGGAAATCAGTGCGGTTGTTATGGCGGCAGGTAAGAGCACGAGAATGAAGTCCAAGCACTCTAAGGTCGTGTTTCAGGTGTCGGGCAAACCGATTATCCAATGGGTAGCTGATGCTCTTTTCGAGTCAGGCTGCCAGGATCAGGTATATATAGTAGGCGAACAGCAGGCAGAGATAAGAAGCGTATTAGGCGAGAATGTCGCTTATGTGCTTCAGGAAGAACAGAGAGGAACAGGCCATGCGGTTATGCAGGCAGCTCCGTTCCTCGAAGGCAGAGACGGCCTTACGATCGTTCTTCCGGGTGACTGCCCGATGGTATCCGCAGATACTATCAAGAAGGCATTGGATGCTTTCGAATCAGCTACATCCAATTGCGCAGCTATCCTTATTACTGCTGAGGCTGACGATCCGACAGGATACGGCCGCATCATCAGAGGCAAGGACGGCAACGTTACGAAGATCGTTGAGCACAAGGACTGCACACCCGAAGAGCTTAAGGTCAAAGAGATCAACTCTTCCATGTATGTATTCAAGACTCCTCTGCTCCTTTCCGCTTTAGGCAGGATCGGTGCTAACAATGCTCAGAAGGAGTACTACCTCACAGATACGATCGGTATCCTTATCAACGACGGCTTCACTGTAGGCGCCGTTGTATGCGATTTCGACGACACAAGGGGAGTTAATGACAGAAAGCAGCTCGCACAGGTAAGAGACATCATGAATCACAGGATCTTAGACCGCCACATGGCTAACGGTGTTGAGATCGTTGATCCCAATGCTACATGGATCCACTATGCAGTTGAGATCGGACAGGATACGGTAATCCTTCCCGGCACAACGCTTCTCGGCAACACGAATATCGGTGAAGACTGCATCATCGGTGAGAATACGAGAATCGACTGCTCTGACATCGGCGACGGCACGGTTGTAGATAACTCAATAGTTTCTTCAAGCACGATCGGCAAGGACTGCCGTATCGGACCTTATACGCACATCAGACCTGAGTCGAAGATCGACGATCACGTTACGCTCGGCGCATACGTTGAGGTCAAGGGTTCTGACATCGGTGAATACACGAGAGCACGTCACCTTACATACATCGGTGACTCCAAGGTCGGCCGCAACGTCAACTTCGGATGCGGTACCGTTACATGTAACTTCGACGGTCAGGACAAGATCGGCTGTACGATCGAAGACAACGTATTTATCGGAGGCAACTCCAATATCGTATCTTCCGTTGTCCTGGGTAAGGACTGCTACATCGCAGCAGGCTCCACGATCACATCCGACGTTCCTGCTCTGTCACTCGGTATCGGCAGATCCAAGCAGCTCAACAAGGATAACTGGGTTGCGAACAAGAGCCGTATGAGAGGCGAGAACTATATCAGACTCGACGACAGACGTTCTGAGGTCTGATCTAATTCGGAAGGTTTGATATGTGGATAATTGCCGGGCTTGGTAATCCGGGAAAACAGTATATGTACACCTGGCACAACATGGGCTATCTCGCAGTGGATATGCTCGCGGATAAGCACGGCATTTTTCTGGGTAAAGAGAAATACAAGGGCCTCTGGGGCAAAGGCAAGATAGGCGGCCAGGATGTCATAATCATCAAGCCTCTGACTTACATGAACAATTCCGGCGAGTGCCTTGTCGAGATCTCAAAGTTCTACAAGGTCCCGCCGAAGAACATCATCACGGTCTACGATGATATAGACATTGCCAAGGGCACTATAAGAGTAAGGCCGAAGGGCAGCGCCGGCACGCATAACGGCATGAGATCCGTCATTCAGCTCCTTGGTACGGAAGAGTTTCCGCGCGTAAGGATCGGCACGGGTCCTGTTCCTGAGCATTGGGAGCTCGTAAATTATGTTCTTTCTGAAGTGCCTGCGGATGAGCGGCAGATGATGAACGACGCATTTGTAAAGGCGTGCGGGGCAATCGAGGAGATCATCGCCAATGGATAAGAGCCTGATTGAGCTCTTAGCAAAGATAGGATCCGATAAAGAGCTCGTATCGAACTTTTCTTCCAGTCTTAAGACAGGGAAGCATCTTAATATCACAGGCCTCTGCAACGAGCAGAAGGTCTATGTTGCCATGGCATTGTCGCGCCTTAGCGGCAGGAAGGCAGTCTTTATCGAACCTGACGCTGCAAGGGCAAGGAGCACGGCTTCTTACTGTGCTGCATTCACAGACGGTCCGGTCACCCTTCTTACGCCCTCAGAACTCTCTCTCGTGAGCGCTGAGGCTTCTTCCAGGGAATTAGAGCTTACGAGATCAGCGGCGCTCTCAGAGCTTGTCAGAGGCGCTTACGGGGCAGCCGTAATCACATCCGGCGCTCTTCTTAATAAACTTGAACCTAAAAATGTTTTCGCAAAAAGGATCATAAAGCTTAAGGTCGGCGAAGAGATGGAGCGCGACGAGCTTGTCGCAGCGCTCACTTTGAACGGCTACGAGAATGTTCCGCAGGTAATGGAGAAGGGCGAGTTCTCTGTAAGAGGCGACATCGTCGATATCTATTCACCTTCGTACACGGAGCCTGTGAGGATCAGCTTTTTCGATACCGAGATAGATCAGATAAAGACTTTCGACAGGGAGACACAGAGATCAACGGGACAGCTCGAAGAGACAGAGGCTGTGCCTGCATCCATTTATGCTTTCCCGGAAGACAGGCGGAATGAGATCGCAGATTCGATCCTTGCCAAGGTTCAGGAAGATCTCGCGAAAATGAACACCGCGACAAGGGAAGTAAGGCGCGCAGCCGAGCTTTTATCGAGGACCGCGACAGGTGATGCCGAGAAGATCAGGAACGGCATTGAGCCTTCAGGCATCGCAAGGTGGATCGGCCTTATCCTTAAAGACTTCAACACGGTAATAGACTACATTAACGGCGACGATGTCGTGTTCTTCGTCGACGAGATGTTGGATGTCGATGCCAGGATGAATGCTTATGCAGGCGAATATGCGCAGAGGTGCAGGGACTCATTTGAGATCGGCATCGCTCCGACATGTTCTCCTTCTGCCATGCCCAACATCAGCAAGGTCATGGTGGCCTTAGACAGCCTGAATAACATTGTTACATTGTCCATGTTCCAGTCTTCGGGCAACGGTCTGCCGGGCGGCATAACCCATACAGTATCGGGCTTTCCGGCTGATAACTTCTCCGGAAAGGCAGAAGACCTGGCGCTCCTTCTTAAGAAGAACCCTGACGTATATCTTGTTGCCCATCACGGCAGGCGCTATGAACAGTTAAAAGAGCGTCTTACCGAATACGACTGCTTTCCTGTCATAATAGATTCACCGCTCCCGGCAGGTTTTACTTATCCGGGTTTAGGTATCACGATCCTGGGCGAGCAGGAGCTCTACGGCTCTGAGCAGAAGCAGGCACCGAAGAAGAAGGGCGGCAACCGCATCAATTTCTTCAGCGAGATCAACCCCGGCGACTATGTCGTTCACGACAAGCACGGTGTCGGCCGCTACGAAGGCCTCATCAACATGAAGGTCGGCGAGATCCGCAAAGACTACCTTAAGCTCACATATGCAAAGGGCGAGACGCTTTACATCCTGCCTGAGAACCTTGATTCCCTGCAGAAATACGTTGGTCCGGGCGAGAAAGAGCCAAAGCTCTCAAGGCTTGGCGGCGACGAGTGGAAGAAGTCCGTTTCGCGCGCCAGGGAAGCCATCAAGAAAGTCGCTTATGACCTTCTTAAGATATACGCTGCAAGAAGCGTAAACAAGGGCTTCGCATGCGCTCCGGACGATGAGCAGCAGAAGCTCTTCGAAGACAGATTCCCGTACGTTGAGACTGATGACCAGCTCCGTGCAGTGCAGGAGATAAAGGCAGACATGGAATCCGAGAAACCGATGGACAGGCTCCTTTGCGGCGACGTCGGATTCGGCAAGACAGAAGTCGCTTTCAGGGCGATGTTCAAAGCCGTCATGAACGGCAGACAGGTCATAATGCTCGCGCCCACGACACTTCTCGCGCAGCAGCATTATGAGAATTTCTCCGCAAGGGTAAAGGACTTCCCGGTAAATGTCTGCATGCTCTCAAGATTTGTCTCGCCGGCGCAGATAAAGCAGAATCTCATGGATATAAAGAGCGGCAAGATCGATGTCATCATCGGCACTCACAGAGTGCTCTCCAACGACGTCAAACCGCCTCATTTAGGCCTTCTTGTCGTCGACGAGGAGCAGCGCTTCGGCGTCAACCACAAAGAGAAGATCAAGTCCATGAAGACAGATGTCGACGTGCTCTCGCTGTCCGCTACGCCTATCCCCAGAACGCTTCACATGTCGCTTTCAGGCATCCGCGATATCTCCGTTCTGGAGGAAGCGCCCTTCAACAGACGCGCCGTCCAGACTTATGTATTAGGCTATGACGACCAGATAATAATCCAGGCGTGCATGCGTGAGATCGCCAGAGGCGGCCAGATCTTCTATCTTTACAACCGCACTTCTGACATTGATAAAGTCGCTGACCTGCTTGCAAGATCAATGCCCGGCGTCCGTGTCACATACGCGCACGGCCAGATGCCCGAGAACGGCCTTGAAGCAGTGGTCACGGACTTCATCGAAGGCAAGTACGACATCCTCGTCTGCACGACCATCATCGAGAACGGCGTAGACATGCCTAACGTCAACACCCTTATCGTCGAGAATGCCGACCGCTTCGGCCTTTCGCAGCTCTATCAGATAAAGGGACGTGTCGGAAGATCCGACAGGCAGGCATACGCATACATCACATACAATGCTGATGCGCCTCTTAATGAGGAGGCCTCGAAAAGATTAAACGCACTTCGTGAATTCACCGAACTCGGTTCCGGTGTCCGCATCGCCATGCGCGATCTCGAAGTCCGCGGCGCAGGAAGCCTCTTAGGTGCCGAACAGCATGGCCAGATGGACGTTATCGGTTACGAACTTTACTGCAGACTTCTTGATGAGGAAGTACGCCTTCTTAAGTCCGGCAAAGACGAAGTCCTTGATACCGACCTCATCACCGGACACGCTGATTCCACGACTGACGGCTTCTCTGTCGAAGTCGACTACGACGCATATATTCCTGCTTCATACATCCAGGATGAGGCAGCGAGAATGAGCTGCTACAGACGTATCGGCGACATATCCGGTTACGAATCCTACAGCGATTTCATAGACGAAGTCACAGACCGTTATGGCGACGCTCCGCCTGAAGTATATATCCTCTCCGGCATCTCTCTGATACGCTCTACAGCAGGTGCTCTCGGCTTTACTAAAGCATCGATCAAGAATACCGGCGTAAGGCTATATCTCAACCAGAATCTTCAGATAGACATGCAGGCATTCGGTGCCCTGATGCGGGACAAGTTCTACGGCGCCCGGGTCAACATCAATGCCACGGGTTCGATGCCTTACATGCTCTTCAAGCCTTCATCGGTAAAGCAGGACAAGACGGTATCAGAGATCGTGGCACTTCTTAAGATCCTTGATGATAACCGTACTCCTGCTGACAATTCAGAAGGAGATAAAGTATAATTAGTCCGAAAAAAGCTCCAATAGTCTAACGGATAGAATAGCGGTTTCCGGTACCGTTGATGCGGGTTCGACTCCTGCTTGGAGCGCCAAGATATAATGGCTTTTGCAACGTACGAACAGTAATTTGCCTTCGGCAAATTAACTAGTTGCAAAAGCCATTTTACTTGGCATCTTCAACGTCGTACCGGAAGTGACTGCAGGATTGATTAACTAGTTGAAGGAAGCTTTTCTATTGGCGGTATAGACGTCGTACGGTAACTATATCTAAGACTTATTAACTGGTTGCAAAGGACTTTTTACTTGGCATGCGTAAGGGAGGCCGCGCAGGTGTTATAATGGTTCAGTAGGTTTGGGAATACCTTGCGGGGATTAACGGAGAAAGCGCATGCGCAAAGCATTAGTGAGAATGGCTGCAGTCGTGATGGCAGGATTACTGCCGTTTTCGGCATTCCAAAAAACGCTCCGCGCAGAGTCCGTCCCAAATGACAATTCCGGCAAAGAGATCATGAGCGGAACGGCCCATATTACGGGCGCGATGGAGAGCAATATTTATTTCGGAAACTACTGGCAGTCCGTTAAGAGCGAAGATGCGACAGACAGCAACAAGGAGCCCGTAAAGTGGAGGGTTCTCGCAAATGACGGAAACCTTTTTGTCGTGTCAGATAAGAACCTTGATTGCGTCGAATATAATTCATCTGCTGAAACAGTCACATGGGAAAATTGTTCCTTGAGAAAGTGGCTCAACGGCAAATTCCTTGATAAGGCATTCACAACACAGGAGCAGGGTGCAGTCCTTGAGTCCCTCGTCGTAAATGAGGACGGTGCGAAGGGCTCTGAGGCAGGTGCCGATACCTATGACAAGGTCTATCTTTTATCCATTTATGAGGTAATCGATCCGGAATTGGGATTCCCCACGGACTGGAAGGACAAGGGCGGCACGCGCGTCGCGCTTAACACCGAATACACTAAGAGCAAGCGTGCCATGACGAGTCCCGACATGTCGGGCGCGTGGTGGCTGAGGACCCCCGGCGACGCCAAAAATGCGGCGAATGTTTTTAATGCCGGCAACGTTTTCGTAAGAGGCGGCAACGTTAATAACTTCATTTTCGCAGTGCGTCCTGCGATGAATATCGACACTTCAAAAGTGCTTTTCACATCACCTGCCGAAGGCGGCAAGACTTCAGGCGTGCCCGGGCCGGATGCAATGAAGGAAGTCGGATCTTTTGCCGGCAGCGACTGGAAGCTCACGATAAAAGACGACAATAGACCTGTTTTCGAAGCTTCCGTTGCAGGCTCTAAAACGGTCCTGAATGACGGCGCGGTAAAGCTCAGATACCAGGGCGCTTCTGCAGGCGCGAATGAATATGTCTCGGCGATGATAGAAGACACGGAAGGCAGCATTCTTTACTACGGAAATATCGTCGACAATACCTCTTCTGACGCAGCAGATTCTGGCAAAGCCGCACTCAATGTTCCGGCAGAACTGACGCCCGGAAACTACAAGATCAAGGTCTTTTCCGAACAGTGTAACGGCGACTTTAAGACGGATCTGGCAAGCAACATCGTGACGCTCGACATCACCGTCTCGAAGTATAAGACGGAAGACAGGAATCTCTTACTCGGAATCAGCGCTGCTATTATTGCAGCAGCAGTAGTTGTCACAGTTCTCGCTGTCAGGAAAAAGAAGCACGCCTAAAAATCCCAATATTTTAATAGATCCTTTTGCGCGTATAAAACGTTTCTTTTCGCATGTTCAGCCCTTGAGAAATGCTCTTTAAATTTTCCTTGACATGTTTGGTTTACTGGAGTAAACTAACGGTGGTTTATAACAGTAAACCTGCGAAAACAATGCGTTTGTTAAGGAGGGTCTATGGGAAGAAGAATATTATCGGTCTTATTGATCGTTACTATAATTTCAGGTTTTGTACTGAATGGAATAAAGGTCAGGGCTGACGGGATCGATTACGCGAACGTTACTCTCGAACAGCTTTCTAAAATGAAGGACGATCCCGATGAGCTCGCTTGCGTGCACGGTGTTGCCGTAACGGAATATTCGTGCAATAAGAAGATCGAGGATGCAATAATGCTGATGACGAAGTGCCCTAATATCGAGCATATCTACATCTACGCGAACGGCCTTAAACTGGATAAGGAGTTCTTCAATAATCTTTCAAGTTCAAGATATATTTACATGAGCCTTGGCTGGTGTGAAGTAGACTTTTCAGGCGTAAATAATAAGGACATAGACACTCTTTATTTCTCGCTGAATAAAGTCGAACACTATGAGGAGATCGTAAATCTCGAGAGTCTTAAGACACTGTCACTTGACGGTATAACAGGTTTTTGCCGCGCGGAGTACAGCAAACTTAAAGATCTGGAATGTCTGATGCTTATCGGACAGCGAATTGATGACTATCAGGATTTCTGCAAGGAGTGCTCTCATGTTGATGAGCTCAGTCTCGAATGCTGCAACCTAAGAGACAGCGATACCAGATACATAACAGCATATATGAAGGATCTTGAGAACATTAATCTCTATGGCACATACGTAGAGGACATCACATTCTTAAAAGACCTTCCGTATCTGAGTTATATCGGCCTTCCTACAGGTGCCGATAAGCTGGATGTTCTTTATGAATTAAAGGACCTGGAGTGCGTTTCTTTCGATTGCTATACGGAGCTCTTTGTGGACGATAAGCTGGAACAGTTCTGGAAAGATAACAATATCGACTACACCAAATATGATAAAGATACCCGCGGGAAGATCGACAGCCTCGTCGCTTCCATGAACATTCCTGATAATGCAACCGACAAGGAAAAGATCGAGAAGGTAACCGAATGTGTATTGCTCAACATGAAGTGTGAGATGACGGATGTCTCTCAATATACCGGCACCTCTCTTGATGCATGCTTATATTTCAAGGCCGGCGTATGTCACGATTATTCGACTCTCTCATATACGCTTCTGAAGTGTGTCGGCGTTGATGCATATCTTATACGCGGTTATGCCACGGATTATTACGGAACTCCTCCGGGACCTCACGCCTGGATAGAAGTTTATGCGGACGGCGAATGGTACGGAATAGAGCCTATGTGGATCGATAACGACAACGAAGATCCGACGACCGCGAAATATAAAGAGAAATTCTGGTCACCTTTCTATATGAGACCCACCAAGACCGACGATCTGAACGACTGGCCTGCTAACGGTGATTTCTCTAAGTGTCCTGAAAAGTGCTTCGCGATGCATCACATAACCATGAACGATCCCATGGATACGCTTCCCGAAGGAAAGAACACGGCAGCACCGGAATACAAGAAATATACTGTTAAGTTCAGGAACGACGACGGATCAGAGCTCACGTCTGTCCAGGTTCCTTTCGGTGATGCTCCTTCATATACAGGTACAACGCCGGTCAAGGAAGAGACAGAGCTGTTCACATATACTTTCGACGGCTGGACCGACGGTACGAATACATACGGCGCAGGCGATGAGCTTCCGGCAACTTTAGAAGACGCAATGTTTACTGCTGTTTTCACCAAGGCAGAGAAGCCCGCAGAAGCCCCTGTGACCGAGGAATTGCATCAGGATACACAGATCCCGCCGGTGGTCTTTGCAATTGCCGGAACGGCATTGGTACTGCTTGCAGGAGCAGGTGCAGTTGCTGTAATCTTAATGAAGAACAGAAAAAAGAAAGTGAACTGATTCTTCAGCAAAAACAGTGAGAGACCTGATCGTACCAAAAAGGCTTTGCGCCGGCGACACCATTGCATTGATCTCGATCTCCGGCGGCCGTGCCGGCGATCCGGATATGCTCGCAAGATATGAGACAGGCAAGTCCCGTTTAGAAGAAATATTTAGCGTTAAAGTGATTGAGACCCCTCATGCATTGATGGGGTCCCAATTCATTTATGATCATCCCGGGAAGCGCGCGGAAGACCTGATGTGGGCGCTCGAAAACGATGAGGTAAAAGGCATCATATGCATCATGGGCGGCAATGAATCATACAGGGTCCTGCCCTATATCGATCCTCAGGTGATACATGATAATCCGAAGGTCTTTATGGGCTATTCCGATATCGCCTCATGGCTTGCTGTCTTCATGTATGCAGGTGTCAGAGCGTACTACGGACCAAATGTCCTGAATCCCATCGCGCAGCCCGGAAGCCTTGATAAATATACTGAAGAGGCGATAAGGAAGACACTTTTCACGGGCGATGTAATAGGTGAGATAAAGCCGTGTGAGAGATATACCAATACCAATTGGACGGCGACATCAGGCGACGAGATAGAGTGGACGGAGAACACCGGTTATAAAGTCTTACAGGGCGAAGGCAAAGTGCAGGGCAGACTGATATCCGTCTGCGGCGGTCCCTTATGGCAGATAATGGGAACGAAGTACTATCCTTCCAAAGAGATGTGGGAAGATTCGATAATAGCGATCGAGCACGGAATGGCATTTAATTCCGAGAGCGATTTTACCGCATATCACCAGCTCAGTTCCTATGCAGCGTCGGGCGCTTTTGACAAGGCAAAAGCAATACTTACGGGACCTCTTACCGAGAAGATGGAAGAGATCCTGCTGAAGGTCATAAACACCGAGATCGGCAGAACTGACATGGTGATAATCGAGAATGTCGACTTCATTCACCGCGTTCCTATGACGGTGCTGCCGACGGGCGCACTGACCGAGATCGATTGTGATAACAAGACGATCACGATATTGGAAAGCGGATGCAGATAAAGCAAAACGGATTATATTTTGTTATTGATAAAACCTGATCATGTGATAAGATATTCTCCCTTTTGAATTCGGGGATATAGGAGGAATATGTATGGTTCACATTAAAGGTTTGGAAGGAACGTTCGATACCGTCGTATCGAAGTATGAGAAGATGCGCCCCGGGTACACTCCGGAGCTCTATCAGACGATCTTCGACTACATCTCTATAGGCGAAGATTCGAGAGTTGTTGAGGTCGGAAGCGGCAGCGGACAGGCTACTTTGCCGGTCTTGCAGAAAGGCTGCGAACTTGTAAGCGTAGAGTATGGAGAGAATTTCTCGAAGGCATTAAGAGAAAAGTTTAAGGACTATCCGAAGTTCTCCGTGATCACGGGCAAGTTTGAAGATGCAGAGCTTCCGAAGGACAGCTTTGATCTGGTGTTTTCTGCTACTGCTTTCCACTGGGTGCCTGAAGAGATCGGATACAGAAAAGTATTTGAGATACTTAAGAGCGGAGGCGTTTTCGCGCGCTTTGCAAACCGCCCTTATACCTGCAAGAACGAGCCTGAGTTGGCGGCAAAGATCGACTCTTATTATGTCGAATACTATAACAAGTTCCATAAGAAAGAGAGCAAACCGAGGTTCGAATTTACTGAGGATAAGGCTATAGAACTCGCAAACATCGCTGGAAAATACGGCTTTACAGACATCAAGCATGCGATGTTCTTCCGTGAGCGCGTGTTTACTGCTGAAGAATATTTAGAGCTCCTGGGCACTTATTCCGATCACATTGCGATCGAGGAGAATATCAGGAATGAGTTCTTCGCAAAGATCAGGAACGCGATAAATGAAGCGGGCGGAACGATTACGATCACGGACACAATGGACTTGGAGCTCGCTAGGAAAGCCTGATAAATCTTCCTGAAACTAATGTTATAATGGTGCTGTTCGAATGGGGATTTGGACGGTTGTTATGGCTTGGGAAATATCTGTATTTCTAGGGGATTTATGACACCAAACGGCTATTTAAACAAGAAGATATTGTTAGTTGATGACGATGAGAGCATCA
>JAEFBA010000074.1 GCA_016292145.1 Saccharofermentans sp. | reverse complement strand
TACCGTTCCTGCCTGGAACTGGCAGAGCAGCATGATCTGCATTCCATTGCTTTCTGCTGCATCTCCACCGGTGTTTTCCGCTTCCCGCCGGGCCTCGCGGCAGAGACTGCCATCCGGACCGTGAAGAAATTCCTGCGGAAAGAGACCTGCATACAACGGGTGATCTTCAATGTGTTCAAAGACAGTGATCTGGAAATCTACCGGAATCTCCTGGAATAAAAGTACTCCCGGCCTGCTGTGACCGGGAGTTTCATTCAGCCTTCCATGATCATGCTTCGTCCGGCTTTCCTTGGTTTCTCCGCCGGATAGGTTCCGTTACAGTAACCGAGTAGGACAAAGCATCTTGCTTCATAGTTCTCCGGAATGTTCCATTCCCGGAGATATGCCTGCCCCTCCGGATTGGCAAAAGTCTCTTCCCCCCGAGCAATTATGCACGATGCGAGCCCCAGCTCCGTTGCTTCCAGCACCATGTTTTCCGCGCAGCAGAAAGCATCCGGGATGCTGTACAGGAAATTCTTCTGTGCAAAGACGATGCAGACAGTCGGTGCTCCGTAGAATCCGCTTTTAATCGATGGATCGTCAATAATGCTCGGCTGTTCCGCCGAAACATGGGAACCGATCAGGCGGCTGCGGTCCATGCAGGCTACATTCAGCCTTCCCAGTTTCTCCACCAGTTCCGGATTGTGAATTGCCACGATCATGCTCCGCTGGCCGCCGCCTGCGTTCGGGGCATACAATCCCGCCTCCATGACTTTTTCAAGATCCGCCCTGTCAATCTGCCGGTCTTCATACTTCCGGATAGAGCGGCGATGTTTCATCAGTTCCAACAGTTCCATTTCACAACACCTCCCCGGTTAAGTCGTTCTTTGTTTTCCAGCACTGCGGGTCCGCCGCGTAGAAATCTCCGTTTGCACCATTGGCCACCGCAGGACATCCCCGGCACCAAGGCCTGAGTTCGCATTTCGCGCACTTTTTGAACCTGTCGTATTCCCGGTAGGCTTCCATCTCGCATACCCAGAGATCCGCCAGCCGGTCATCGAATACATTGCCAACCTTGCTGTTCTGCACCCTGCGGCAGGCATATACATCGCCTGTAGGCAGGATCGTCATATGGCAATTGCCGCAGTTGCATCCGCCGTAGATCATTTCAGGATCGTAATTCTCAGGGATTTTGAATTCCCCGGTTTCATACTGATACAGCGTCCATAGGTGATCCTTCCTGTTGAAGTAAGTATCATATCCCGCGGCCTCATAGGCCTTGAACTTCGCGTCACAGACCTGCAGAAGCTGCCGGTATTCCTGTGGTGTCATGCCAGTATCCTTCTCTTCGCTGGTGGGACAGTACCGGGCAAAAGCGAAGACGTTCGCTCCGGCTTCGACCACTTCATCGATGATGCCGGGAACCTCTCTGATGTTTGTTCCGCTGACGGTGGTCATGACAACGCTGCGGATTCCGGCTTTGTTGATCGTCTGAATCTTTTCCAGCGTTGTCTGATAGCTTCCCGGCTTCCGGAACCAGTCATGCGTCTGCTCCAGGCCATCAATTGACAGCTGGTACTTTTCACAGCCCAGCAGTTTCATCCGCTCACAGGCCTCGTCAGTCAGGTGAAAAGGATTCCCCATCAGGGTGAAAGGGATCTTTTTGACTGCCAACAGTTCCAGCAGCGGCCAGAAATACGGGTGAAGGATCGGATCACCGCCGGTAATATAGAAATAAGGCAGGCGGTCATACATTTTGCAGAAATCCTCACAGTTGGCAATCACTTCCTGCATCTGTTCCCAGGTCATGCTGTCCAGCTTCTTGCAGTTGTTTTCCGCAAAGATATAGCAATGCTTGCAGCGTTGGTCGCAGTCATCCGTGATATGCCATTGGAAAGCAAAATACTGTTTCATGTCCGTTTGCCTCGCTTAAGTCAGGATCGCTCCGGCTGATGGTCAACCGGAGCATAAGGATTACTTGTCGGAAGCTCCGCAAGCAGAGGGTTTTTCCTCAGCAGGCTTGTCAGCGGCACCGCACGCCGCAGGCTGTTCCTCTGCAGGCTTGTCAGCCGCTCCGCAGGCAGCGCCGCAAGCAGCAGGTTTCTTCTCTTCTTCGGCAGGCTTGTCGGACGCTCCGCAGGAAGCGCCGCAGGCCGCAGAAGGAGACAGGTTCCAGTTTGCCAGATTCTTAAGAGCCATGAGTTCGTCCTCCTTGTCGTATTCGGAAGGGCTTTCCGTGATCCCATCGTAAAGCCTTTTTCCGAGCTGCACAAGTACGCACCTTTTTGTAACTACCCGGTTATAAAAAGGTAACTGACTGATAAAAAAGTGCGTACTGTCGCTGATTCCTTTGATATGATATGGTTGGAATGCCGAAGGAAAGACAGAATCGGCAGGGAGTGATTATAATGGATAAAAAGGTATTGTTGCTGAAAGAAAAAATCGATCAGGCGGATGCTGTGATCATTGGTGCCGGGGCCGGTCTGTCCACAGCCGCCGGGTTTGTGTATGCCGGAGAGCGGTTTGACAAATACTTCTGTGATTTCAGCCGGAAGTACGGTTTCAGGGACATGTATTCCGGCGGTTTCTATCCCTATGAAACACAGGAAGAATTCTGGGCTTACTGGAGCCGATACATCTGGATCAACCGCTACATGGACGCGCCGAAGTCCACCTATAATAATCTGTATCAGATTGTGAAAGATAAGGACTATTTCGTCCTGACCACCAATGTGGACCATTGCTTTCAGAAAGCCGGGTTCGACAAGAAACGGCTGTTCTATACCCAGGGTGATTACGGCCTGTTCCAGTGCACAAAACCCTGCTGTAAAAAGACATGGGAAAACGAGCATATGATCCGGGACATGATCCTGGCCCAGGGGTATACTATCGGGGAGCATAACGAACTGATCCTCCCGGAAGGCACTCAAGCGAAGATGAGCATTCCGGCAGAGCTGCTGCCGAAGTGCCCGAACTGCGGACGTCCCCTGACCATGAATCTCCGGTCGGATAACAAGTTCGTGGAAGACGAAGGCTGGCAGGCTGCCGCTGTAGAATATGAGATCTGGCTGACAAAGCATCAGGATCAGAAGGTTGTTTTCCTGGAGATCGGCGTGGGGTACAATACTCCGGGTATCATTAAATACACTTTCTGGCGGCAGGTATATCAGAACAAAAACGCCGTCTATGCCTGCCTGAACATGGAGGAGGAACGGGTTCCGGAGGAGATCCGGGAACAGTCGATCATGATCGGCGGCAATGCCCACGACCTGATCCGGGAACTGATATGAAGGGAGAAGCATGTATGCGGTATGAAGTTTCAGATGAGCAGTTTGAAACTGTCAATGTCCTTGCAGAGAACCGGATGATCGATGGTGAAAATACCCTGCGGGTTGTCAAAGGCCCGGAGAAACTGATGCGCTTTGACGAGAATACCTATGCACGGCTTAAAGATCTGACCTTTCACAACGGAATCATCGAAGTTAAGATGCTTAGCCGCCTGCTTCCGGATGCTCCGGATTTCGCACGCGGATTTATCGGAATCGCATTCCGGATCAGCCCGGACGATTCTGAGTTCGAGTCTTTTTACATCCGGCCCACCAACGCCATGACGGATGATCCGGTCCGCAGGGCTCACGGATGCCAATATTTTTCTTATCCTGGATATACCTTTGCCTACTTCCGGGAGTATGGCATTGACGGGTATGAAGCGCCGATGAATTGCGGCCTGGATAAATGGATCAAGCTGAAGGCCGTGATCCATGACGATACAGCCGCGTTTTACCTGAACGACAGCAAAACTCCTGTACTGACAGTATCCGGCATGAAACACGGCGCAGATGCCAAAGGCTCTGTCGGTTTCTTTGTGGACATCGGCACAGAAGCATTCTTCAAAGATCTGGTTATCACACAAGAGGAAAGCAAATGATTATCAATACAGGGATGCGCACGGATATTCCTGCCTTCTACTCTGAATGGTTCGTGAACCGGCTGAAGGCCGGGTTTGTGCTGGTCCGCAATCCATATAATCCCCATTCTGTCACCCGGTACAGGTTATCGCCGGATGTGGTGGACCTGATTGGTTTCTGCACGAAGAATCCGGCACCGATGCTCCCGCATATGGACCTGCTCCAGTCCTACGGACAATACTGGTTTGTGACAATCACGCCATACGGAAAAGAGATCGAACCGCGTGTTCCGGACAAGCGGAACGTACTGGAAAATTTCAGACGCCTGTCTCATATAGTCGGCGTGGACAGCATAGGATGGCGTTATGATCCGATCTTCATCAGCGATGAGTATCCGGTTGAACGTCACATCAAAGCATTTGAGTATATGGCAAAAACACTGTCCGGATATACACGGACAGCAGTGATCAGTTTTATCGACCTGTATGAGAAAACAAGGCGGAACTTCCCCGAGGCCAGGCGGGTCACCGCGGAGCAGCGGTTGCTGCTGGGAAAGACGTTTATAGAGATCGGAAAACAATACGGCATGACGATCCGTCCCTGCGGAGAAGGAAACAAACTGGCACCTTTCGGTGCGGACTGCAGCGGATGCATGACGATTGCCACCTATGAACATGCACTGCATCAGCGGCTGAAGATGCCGAAGACAGCACCAGCCAGAAAGGAATGTGCATGCTATCTGGGCGGAGATATCGGAGCATACAATACCTGCGGTCATCTGTGCCGGTATTGCTACGCCAACTATGACGCGGATACAGTCAGGAAGAACATGACCATGCACGACCCGAAATCCCCGCTGCTGATCGGGCATTTGCAGCCGGAGGATCAGGTATATGAAGCCAAACAGGAAAGCTGGATCGACCCGCAGATTGGCATGGATTTACCATTGTCGTTGTGAACGGCTCGGACAACCCGAACTGTCAGAATCGTCGTCTGGCTCAGTTGCCGGAATTGTCGGGGTGGCTTCATTGGTGGAAATGAATCTGCCTTTGTAAGTTTAACTTCCGAAATATCTTTCCAAAAGGGAGCCATCAAACCGGAAAGGTGCGTAAATCTTAGGGAACAATATCGCGTCATTTTGTTTCTTCCACGGTATTTGTCAGCCTGTGCAGTCGATGATAACAGACCATGATCAGAAAAGCTCCCGCACCAATCCATGCTGCAATCTCTGCCAGATAAACTCCCCAATATCCCAGAATCGCAGGAAGAAGCAGCGCTGCTCCAACACGCAGCGCCAATTCCAAAAAGCCGGAAATCATCGGCATCACTGTATCGCCCAAGCCTTGCAGGGTAGTTCTGTAAACAAAAAGCAGATACAGCATGGGCAACCCGGCTGCCATCACCCGAAGAAAATCATATCCAATCGCCAGCACCTGATCTGCCAGTTCCGCCTCATCCCGGATAAACAGGGAAAGAATGGACTTTCCGAATACTGTCATCAGCCCTCCGACGGTAAGCGCGAGCAGAAAACCGATCTGTGCTGAACGCCGCAGCCCCAGCCTTACACGATCCATTCTTCCGGCGCCATAATTCTGCCCGGTAAAGGTACCCGCCGCGCTCCCCAGGGAAGATCCTGCGATTTCCACCAGTCCCTGCAGCCTGGAGGCCGCGTTGTACCCGGCCATAAAGACGAATCCGAAGGCGTTGACCACGCCTTGCAGTATGAGCCCTCCAAGTGAAATGATGAGGTTCTGAAAGGCAATCGGGAATCCGAGCCGAACAAGTTTTCGAATCACTATCCGGTCAGGACGGTAATCGACCCGCTGAGGGCGAAGTTCCGGAATCTTCAATACCGCAGCCAGACAGATTCCGGCGGAAACCGCCTGTGCTATCACGGTCGCATACGCGCCGCCGTTAGTGCCAAGGCCCAGGGAACCGACAAACCACCAGTCCAGAGCGATGTTTACCGCCGTGGCGCAGGCCAGAGCCAGCAGAGGCGTTCTGCTGTTTCCCAGCGCGTACAGAAAGCCGCTGAACACATTCAGGCACATCACCACCGGCAGGCCTGCATAGATAATTCGCAGATAGTTCTCTGTCAGATGAATGGTTTCCTCCGGCGAATTCATCCATGTCAGCACAGGACGCAGCAGCGTCTGGCTGATTGCCTCCAGTGCGACTGTCACTGCTGCGGAGATCAGATAGCTTTGTGCAACGGTTCTTTTCAGTTCCGCATACTGTTTTCCACCGTAGCACTGGGAGGCATGGATGGAATATCCCTGCGCCAGCCCCATGGGGATTGACAGCACGGCCCAGTCCAGCCACCCGGAGGCCGAAACCGCTGTCAGTGCTGTAACTCCCAGCAGCTGCCCGATAATCAGAGAGTCAACCAAATTATAAAACTGCTGCAGCATATTCCCCGTAAGAACCGGTAGCGCAAAAACCAGTATCAGCCTCACGGGATTCCCTGATGTCAAATCCTTGATCCGTATCATTTTTGCTCCTATTTCTGATGCCGAAGAAAATCAAAAGATAAAACGGGTGACGGGATTCGAACCCACATCTTCGACGGATAAGCTTCAGTGAGCCTCTACCTATGCAGCCGTTTCTGCTTAACATGCTTGTCAACAGGCTCGCATTCTCCGCATTTGAGCTACGTCCGGATGAACAAATTGTTAACAGTGAGATAACCCGAAATTTCAAAACTAAAGTCATATTTCTAATTAGCTCTCTACGGTATGTCAAAAATGGAAACTTTGTTCATTTTGATTACGACGCTATTCCTAAATTGAAAAACTTTCCGTCTTCAAATCGCAATAGTATCTTCCGCCGTTCGCCGTAAATCTCAAAACGCAATAATCAGGATCGGTAACGCCACCCTTATAAAACATAGTATCGCCTTTTCGCCAGATCATGTTTTTTGTTTCCTGATCCGTAAGTACTTCCATTTTGCCTTTCAGCATTACTCCAACATATTTGATCAAACCCTTATGATAAAAGTAAATGCACGCATTCGGGTTATTCATATACTGCTTAACTCTCATCGAAGAAGTATTCGTCGAAAAGTAGAACTGTCGAATCCCGTCAATTTTCCTAGGTTTTAGCATTGCTTTTACATTCGGAAATCCTTCCTCGTCTACTGAACATATAAATGCAATCTTTTGTTTTCTGATGAATCTCTCGACATTATCGATATCCATGTTACCCATTCCTTTTTCCTGTTCTGATAAAGCTGATAAGTTCCTCTAAATCATCGAAATCATCATAGTCACCCATAATTCCTTCACGATGATAAACAATCCCCGCCCGCTCATTTCGTTCAAGACAATCTAATAATTCTTCTACGCCATATCGTCTGGCGAATTCCGCGAATGCACGGGGCTTTATCTTCTCCGCATACAGCCCCTTCCGACATTCCGCAGGCTCACATTCGTAACAGCCACTTATGTTCTTATTGATTCCGCATTTGCGAACCTCGCACCATTCTGCATCTTTGCACCAGGAAAGCTCCATGAAGCCATCCCGTTTACATCCTTTGCAGGTAACATTCTCAGAGCATAAGCAACAAGCTAACCCGCAGCGCGCAATTCCAAGTTCTCTTTTCATCCCCATTCCCCTTATCTTTGTCTTATCATTCTATTTGCGGAGGTACATCGTCTTTATTTTGCACAAAACCGGAACAGTGGATCACCGTTTTCTTCCGTGCCATATTGCTTCATTCCGCTCTTTTCCATAGCCCGGATGGAAGAGATATTCTCTTTGGCACAGCCTCCGTGCACGCTCAAAATCGCATAGTCCTCCGTAGCAATTCGCAACATTTCCTTCACACACAGCGTACCATAACCTTTGCCACGGTATGGTTCGTCCAGCAAAATAAAGATTTCTGGCTCCGTATGATTTCTGCTACCATCCAATCCACACCAGCCCATAATGCGTCCAGGATTATTTGATTGACAAACCGCAAGGCACAGATGATATATGCTGCCTTTGGTATTCCTTGTGTAATTTCCACTCATATAGGAGATGGCTTCCATCGCCTCCTTATTTGAAAGCGGATGATGATCAGCAGGCCACATGCGAGCGACCTCGGACAGATCATCCTCTTTAACGAAACGAAGGATCAGGTTTTCCATTTGATAATTCATACATGTCCTCCTAGTTAGACCTTGCTCTACAACCGAACCCTAAACTCGTTTTCATGAACAGATTGTTAACATTGCATTATACCGAAAGAAAGTCGTTCAGTTTCATTACCATATTTTCCCCTTGGTCACATACAAAAATAGAAAACATGCCACCCTTATGAGCAATCAATACCATTATCGTCCAATAACTTTCTTAGTCTTTCAATCTCATTAATCAACAATGGTATGTCTTGCCTGCAGGATGCAATAAAATCTTGGTCGTCCGTCGTCGCCCCTGTTAATTCTATGTCTTCACCCGCGGTTCTGATAAAACTGCAGCCACTGGTATGATCTCTTCCTTCCACAAATGAAATCCATGGACCTTGCGTAGCCTTATCACACTTTTCTTTAATTGCTCTTATTTTATCGTTTTCCATTGTGCTCCCTTACTGATGTCCATTTAATCCCCTACATATTCTTCAAAGAATCCTTTCATAACCTCCTGCAACTCCTCGTCCATAAACTCATATTGTCTCGGCTGTCAAACTTCTTCGCTTATTCTGACTACACACAAAAAGAACATTTACATAGTGCGTCTCCCCTATTCTCCATCCAAATAATTCACTTCCGAATTCATTTTGAAGGATTTTTGCATGTCTCCTGCCAGAAATCTCACGTTTCCGGAGTCTGGATAGAGGATGACGTCCGAAGACGAATATGTGTCCACGTCCAAGTAAACCAGTGGCATGTCTGAGGTGTTCGTCAGCATGTGGCCACCGTTTTCATTTGGCGGAATCAAGATAACGTCTCCCTCCTTCACCTCGATGTCACCTTTGGAGGTCTTTAACGTGGCCGATCCTGAGATGACATAAAAAACTTCTTCCTTTCCAAAATGCTGATGATATGGATAATTGCTTTTCCCAGGCATTAAAGTATAAAAGTTTACGCAAAGACCTCCTTCGCCGCTTCTGTATGGCGAAAAGACCTCGTTTTTTAGAAATCCAAATTCTCTTTTATGTTGCCCCGCAGGGTCATAAATCTGATTTAAATTCTTCTCTTCATAACCAGGCTCATTCACGTTTTTTATGATTATGTCACGCACGCCAACCCCTCCCCTGCTCCTCCTTGAGTCTCATGAACAAATTGTTAACTGCAAGATAACCCGAAAGTTAAGCTTTCCGGCCCGTCTGCATTAACGCCTCTTTGCCAGGCACTTCAAACAAGCGATTCTCTTTTATGTTCTTCTTCATTCTTTTCTTGTTTTTCAATACGAAGACAAGGAGTGGCTCCTTATACAGATAATAGCAATCTATGGCGCCTTCGTCATCTGGTGTTTTGTTATATGGTCTGTCCATTGCAGACACCTTTTTTATGTCATACCACCAGCCAAGCTCCTGACTCTTGATTTTCCAGATTAATCTCCATGCCGTCATATAGTCGTTGTGTCGTATGGCCCTGAAAATGTTGATCATCGACAGTGCCGTCTCCGTCCTGTAATCCTCTTCCGTAATCCCTTCAATGATCTTCAGTTGCTCTTCAATCACCTTTTCGACTGCGATCTGCAACTCTTCCGTGTTGCCGCAATCCACCCAGACCCACTCGTCATGAATGATCTTTTCCGGTCCAGGGAGCCCAATGATCCTGTGACTTGTCGGTTGCTCTGCATGAAATTTATAGGAAAAATGCCCATTCGTATGTCCATGGGCCATTTGTGAAGAAAGCTCCCATCTGATCTCGTCCGCATAGAGAGGCTTAAAGAAAATGCCCGCGTACAACCTGAATCTTCCGTCGATTCTTTGCAGGCGTGGCCAGAAATGAAAGAGTATGTCATCCCTGATCAGCCAGAAATGATCCTCCTTCTTTTGCAGGCCATACTTCTTCTTGCACTCTTTAATGATTGCGTCGTAATCAAACAGATCAAATAAAAGTCCGCTCATGTTATCACCTTATCATATGAGTTTTTCTATTCCCATCCACAATCTTCGATAAGAAAATCCGGAAAGGAACTACCTATATAATCCAAATCAACATCATGATAGAAAACATATGCTATTTCTTTACTCCCCTCTGAAACTCCAATAAAAGCAATTGTCTTGGGGTAATAAAGCTTGTATTCATTTTCCGATAACATTCGAAAATAAAAGCCATCCAATGTAAAAGATGCTTAACAATTTGGTCATAAGAGCCCATGTCACTATACTGCGGAAAATTACTTGCCAAGCAAATCATTCACTTAAGATATCTTTATCATTGCAATGCAGATTTCGTCAATGCGAAAATATGGGAAGCGTTCCGCGAGTTCCTGCCGAATGATCTCCCTAATGTCATCCTTGAATGCCCGAGCATGCGTTGAAGGATCATGTTCCTTCAGGTTTTGCAATTCGTACTCAATCGTATCCTCTGCCGCACGCAATTGGTTGAAATTGACTTCATCAGGTTTCTGATACCGCAATTCCGCATAAATCTGAAACAGCTCCTTGCCGTTCGAGAACATCATGGAACCCATTCGATAAAAACGATCCGTGGCAATGTAAAGCAACTCATCCCACTCCTCATCCGCCAGGGACATTTCTTCCGATCTTAATCTCTCAAATGTTTCTATGCGATATTTGATGTATATGTCCGTCGCCTTCCTTACGGGCGTTTCAATACTTTGTTCATAGTCACGCTTAGCCTTTCCGGATGAAATGTATTCCGAAAGCTCTACCTTGAATTGCTTCTGAAGAATAATGGATCTTCCAATCCACAAGAGAACGACAATGCCCAGAAATGCTGCAAATCCCCAATCGATATACGCCGCCCTATCGTTCATTAATTCCATGTTATGGAAGCCACTAGCGATCATACATCCAACCGCGAATGCACCTACTAAAAGAACAATCACCATGGTTTCCAGGGAAAGCATCAGGATATACTTTTTACTGGAATGCATCTTGCTTTCCGCATTTCTTTGCACGATTCGCCGTTCCTGATCTTCCAAGGTTTTCTTCATGTCCTCTCGGATCACTTCGTCCAAAGGCTTTTTCTCCGCCATCTCCCTTAAACCTTCCATTCTGCCTTTCATGTACTATAAACCGAAATCTATTGTATCAACCACTCGTTCCAAAGCTGATCATAAATGCCATTCAATCTGTCTATGATTTGTGGATTTACTTCGACCACTTTATCTTTATATTTCGTTCCTCTCTCACCCATAAAATCAACGCAATACATTAGTGAATAAAAAAGGAACGCCTTGCGCTGAATGTCATCGACATCCATTTCATCCAAAATAAAGCTCACGTAATCAGTGTCATATCCCATGTTCAGGAGTGCGACATATGTCAACGCTGCAAAAGTCAACACATCGCCCACTCCAATCCAGTCTACGTCAATAATTCCTGATATATGCCCATCCTTGACCAAAAGATTCTTTGTAGTTACGTCATCTAAATACGGCATTGGTTCAACCTTCTCAAAGTACATCTGCAATATCGGAATTTGACTCTCTATACGAATCACTTTCCCCGTTTCAAAAAAACCATTTTCTTCAATCAATACCTTTGCCCTGTCAAGTATTTCATGAACAAAATCCAGCCACGTCCAATCTTCTGCATGTTCTGAAAGCCCAAGAGATACTTCTCTCTGTATGTGAACTATTTCCTTCGCAAGATTCTTTTTATCTTCTTTTGTAAGTTGCTTATATACCGCCCAAAGTTCTTCACCCTCAATATAAGATAAAATGATGTAATCATATTGTTCAAAACTACCGCAATACAATACCCGAGGCACCGGGATGCCCATTTCCATGAGTTTCCCCAAAAGACGAACCGTGTCGTTGTATGCGTGCTTCTCCGTGCTTAACCTAACGGTGTATTTACTTCCCCTTATTTCAACAATAAATACATAGTTTGCCAAACCAACGGAACAGCGTTTGATCATCGCTGGCTCATCATGAAAAGTTGCCTGGCAAATATATATAATCAACTCATCCATAATTCCTTGCCCATCCGAAACTGCATATAATCCGATTGTTAATTCCCCCCAATATACAATTTATTATCCACAATAAACTTCAGGTTTGTCGGATTATACATCCAATTACTTGTCATTTTGCCGGATAAATAATCCTCCACCTGTTGTTTTTCTTTGTCAGATAATGAAGTAAATATTTTATGAGCTTTATCAATTATAGAATCCATTCCCAAAATATCTGCAACAAAGTCTAATTTAAGATGATATTCATCAAAGTGATTATCTAGTAAATCTTTAATTGCACTCTCGTAATCTTCTTCTAATTGGTTAGAAATCTTAATTGCAGTTTTTTCTATTTCACTTTCTAATTCTTCGATAACTGAAGACAGTTTATCTTCTGTCGAAATATCATACCAATATGTGTCGTCTCCGGTTTTCGGACAATAGTCAACCCATGCTACATGGTTTTGAACAGGAAGTTTTCCTAATTTCTTATAAACTATTACAAACTCTGCATTCAAGCCGGTATACTCATAAGATTGATTCCATTTTGAAGTATAAAAAAAGATAATTAATTCTATATCTCTTATCTTTTTCTTTAGACAGCGTTGACTTTTAAGGAATCTCCAACACGTATAATTCTCAAGTTGGGAAAACACAATATTAGTTGCTTCTTCAACAGATAATTTCGTCTCCATTATTAGCCTCTGCAAAAAATGTTCTATTCAATGAAACTGTAATTCTATATATTAATTTGCATCCACCCACAAATGGTATTTTCTACAATGAATACATTGGAACAAATAACCGGACATATCACCGTCTTTATACATATATTCCTCAACATCTTCAAGCGGATATGCATCATCACGCTGAGCATATTCCTCAAGAACTTCGTCCTTGATTCCCATATCATTTAATTCAGCAATCCCAACACGTCCCAAATACTGACAATAGTCATCGCAACATGCAATCCAATAATCATCTTGCCACGCAAGATAACCGGGAGTTCTGTGAAACAACTCATCCGTTTTTTCAGGATCACTAACAGGGTCTGCATCTGCCACAAATTCTGCATCAAATTTTTTGGCCGCCGTACCATCATTTACACAATATAAACATATACATTCAACATCCTCAGATGAATAAATATGCTCTATATACTCATCCACTTGCTTTCCGCAACATTGGCATACACCGTTTTCATGAACCAGTATGTCATCCTCATAAATATTTGGATGATATTTAAATTTTATCTTCTCCATATCTATCTTCCTCTACTATTAAGAAAAACTGAAAGTTTCCTACTAAATTATCTTCCAGTTTAATGCAATGTTAACAATTTGGACACAAGAACCACGCTATCACATTATATTGCGAGTTATATGATTAAGCTTTTCCCTCAGCCCATTCAAGTATAATATCCGAATCAAAGGCATTAAGTTCATCAGGTAGTTCTGTATGTTTAAAGAATTTGTGCTCCATGACTTCTTCAGGATC
>JAEFBA010000073.1 GCA_016292145.1 Saccharofermentans sp. | reverse complement strand
GGCAAGGTGTGCACTTACCGCAGGACTCGTCGCAGATGAATTCCATATAGAACTTAGCAACGTCAACCATGCAGTTGTCTTCGTCCATTACGATAGCACCGCCGGAACCCATCATGGATCCCTTAGCTACGAGGTTATCGAAATCGATAGGCTCATCAAGATATTCTGCTGTTAAGCATCCGCCGGAAGGACCACCTGTCTGGATAGCCTTGAACTGCTTTCCATCCGGGATACCGCCGCCGATATCATAAATGAGTTCTCTTAATGTTGTACCCATAGGAACTTCTACGAGACCAACGTTATTAACTTTTCCGCCAAGAGCGAATACCTTTGTACCCTTGGACTTCTCTGTACCAACAGAAGCGAACTTGTCAGCACCTTCTCTTAAGATGTAAGGAACGCATGCAAGTGTCTCTACGTTGTTAACGCATGTCGGCTTGCCCCAGAGACCCTTAACTGCCGGGAACGGCGGCCTCGGACGGGGCATACCGCGCTTACCTTCGATGGAGTTGAGGAGAGCTGTTTCCTCACCGCAAACGAATGCGCCTGCACCAAGTCTGATCTGGCAGTCGAAGCTGAAGTCTGAACCAAGGATGTTCTTTCCGAGGAGACCTTCTGCTCTAGCCTGCTCAATAGCGATCTTAAGTCTCTTAACTGCGATCGGGTACTCAGCACGTACATAGAAGTAACCTTCTGAAGCACCGAAAGCGTAACCTGCGATCATCATACCTTCGATAACTCCGAGAGGATTTCCTTCGAGGATGGAACGATCCATGAATGCACCCGGGTCGCCCTCGTCGCCGTTACATACAACGTACTTCTGATCAGCTTCAACGTTAAGAGCGAACTGCCACTTTCTTCCTGTGGGGAATCCGCCGCCGCCACGGCCACGGAGACCGGACTTAAGAACTTCATCGATAACTTCCTGCTGTGTCATTGTGAGAGCTTTCTTAATGCCCTGGAAAGCGCCCATGCCGATTGCTTCGTTGATGTCCTCAGGATTGATTACGCCGCATCCGTTGAGAGCAACACGTCTCTGCTTCTTGTAGAAGAGGATATCTTCCTGCTTTGTAACCTTCTCACCTGACTTAGGATCAACATAAAGAAGACGCTCAACGATCTCGCCACCAATAAGGTCTTTCTCAACGATCTCGTCAACGTCTTCGATCTTTACCATCTTATAAAGAGTATCCTCAGGATAGATCTTAACGAAAGGTCCCTGTGAACAGAAACCGAAACAGCCTACCTGGTTAACGGTAGCCTTGTCCTCAATTCCCTTCTCCTTGAGAAGAGCGTTAAATCTTTCCATGATCTCTGTGGAGTGTGCAGAAAGACATCCTGTACCACCGCAGAGTACGATGTGACGCTTGCCGTCACCGCCCTTGATCTTGTCGTCAAGGCTCTTGGAGAGAGCTTCAAATCTCTCATTAAGGTCAGTAACAGAACTTATCATGCCTTAGCTGCCTCCTCTTTTAATTCTTTAATGATTAAGGGAACCTGGTCTACCTTAACCTTAGGGTAAACCTTACCGTTGATGCTAACTGCAGGTGCGATACCGCAAGCGCCGATGCAACGGAGAGCGTCCAATGTGAAAAGACCGTCCTCAGTTGTCTCACCGGGCTTAACACCCAAGAGCTCCTGGAACTTGTCGATAACATTCTGAGCACCCTTTACGTAGCAAGCTGTACCAAGGCAGCAGCCTACAACGTACTTTCCCTTCGGAGTAAGAGAAAAGAATGAGTAGAACGTAACAACTCCATAGATCTCTGCAACCGAAATACCTGTCTTCTTGGAAACCAATTCCTGAACTTCGAGCGGAATGTATCCGTACTCATTCTGAATGTCACTCAGGATCATCATTAAGGGAGTCTTATCGTTTACGTGACGATCACAGATCTCCGTAATCTGAGCGACAGCAGCTTCTTGTAATTTTGCCATAAAAACCTCCTGCCTCTTTTGGGAATATTCCAACCTGTCAATTTTACTTTGCAAGGTGGCGGTTAGTCCATACTAACCGCCACCCATTATCAACGTTTTATGTATCAAAAGTGTAAAATCCTTAACGCTTTTGAATAACCTTACTCTTCCTCAACGTTGCTTGCTGCAATTACCTTGTCAGCAACTTCCGGAGGAGCAGCCTCGTAACGCTCGTGTGACATAGCGAACCAGCCTCTGCCCTGAGTCATGGACTTGAGGTCAGTAGCATATTCGAGCATCTCAGCTGTAGGAACCTCTGCATTAACAACAGAACCGAGCTCATCTGCATCGATACCCATGATACGGCCGCGTCTCTTATTGAGGTCGCCCATGATATCACCCTGCTTATCCTCAGGAATGTGAACCTCTACCTTGGAGATGGGTTCGAGGAGAACAGGGCTGCCCTGTGTCATACCTGCCTTGAATGCGAGGTTAGCAGCGATCTTGAATGCCATTTCCGAAGAGTCTACATCGTGGTAAGAACCGTCTACCAGGGTAGCCTTAAGGTTAACTACGGGATAGCCTGCGAGGACGCCCTTCTTGATGGATTCCTGAAGTCCTTTCTCAACTGCAGGGAAGAAATTCTTAGGTACGGCACCTCCGAATACCTTCTCTTCGAATACGAGATCTTCAGACTCAGGGTTGGGTTCGAATTCGATCCAGACGTCACCATACTGGCCGTGACCGCCGGACTGCTTCTTGTGCTTACCCTGGACCTTAACCTTCTTGCGGATAGCTTCGCGGTAAGGAACCTTAGGTTCGCCTAATTCACAATCAACATTGTATTTATTCTTGAGCTGGCTTACGAGAACCTTGAGCTGCATGTCGCCGATACCGGAAAGTACCATCTGCTTTGTCTCAGGGTTTGTCTCAACTGTGAAGCAATGGTCTTCGTCAGCGAGCTTTGTAAGTCCGGAGATGATCTTGTCTTCGTCGCCCTTCTTTGCAGGAACGATCGACTTGGAAAGACAAGGCTGCGGGAACTTGATCTTAGGAAGTTCAATGATGCGTGCACGGTCGCAGATCGTATCGTTGGTGTCGGTATTAGCGAGCTTGGAAGCTGCACCGATATCACCTGCAGTGATACAGTCTGTGGAGATCTGCTCCTTACCCTTAAGGAAGAACAGACCACCGATCCTCTCATCCTTACCCTTTGTAGCGTTATAAACGGTGGAGTTAGCACGGAGAGTACCTGCGTTAACCTTGAAGATACTGATCTTACCTACGAACGGGTCGGAGATCGTCTTGAAACAGAATGCTGCAAGCGGATCATCGATGGAGCAGGAGATCATCTGTGTTCCGCCGTCGGGAAGTGTAGCTTCCAGAGCGGGCTTCTTGCCTGCCGGAGGTGTATCCTTTGAGATGCAGTTCAAGAGGAAGTCGATACCCCAGTTCATGTAAGCGGAACCGCAGTAGATCGGGTGGAGCTTACCTTCACGGAAACCTGCATGTACGCCGTGACGGAACTCGTCTTCAGTGAACTTCTCACCTGCGAAGAACTTCTCCATCAATGCGTCGTCTGCTTCCGCAACTACTTCGTTAACCTTCTCCTGGAGCTCGTCAACTCTTGCGTTGTACTCTTCAGGAAGAGGATATTCGATAAACTTGCCTGTAGCCTTATCTATAGAGAAAGCCTTGCGGTTCATAACGTCTACGATACCTGTCATCTTGCCGTCTTCCATAATCGGGAAGGAAAGCGGGATAACAGAGGAACCGTAACGCTCCATCATACGGGCTGCAACAGCCTCGAAATCCGCATTGGGCTCGTCCATTCTGTTCATGAAGAACAGGAAAGGAACTTTCTTACCATTCAAAAGTCTGATTGCCTTCTCGGAACCGACGGATGTACCGCCCTTAGCCGAGATCATGATAACACCGGAATCAGCGATCCTTATTCCGCTCATCTCTTCGCCTAAGAAGTCGAAGTCACCTGGAGTGTCGATGATATTGATCTTGCTTCCCTTATATTCGCAGCAGGCAACTGAAAGGCCTACTGACATCTGTCTCTTGATCTCCTCAGGATCATAGTCAAGCGTAGTATTTCCGTCATTGATACGGCCCTGACGATTAATTGCCTTGGTGTAATAGAGAATAGCCTCAGCTAAGGTCGTCTTGCCGGAACCTACGTGGCCGAACAACGCTATGTTGCGAATCTTATCTGCGGAATAATTTTCCATCAGTCTTGTCCTCCTTCGAAGTCAAAAATAAATACTTTCCTATTATATAAGATTCGATATGCCAATTCCACAAAAAATATGTGGCAACTAATAGTTTTTTTGTGCATAGTTTTGACGACCTACACAAATATTATTTAGTTTTGGCGGGAATAGATATAACAGACCGCGAAGCGGCTGTCATATGCATTTGAAGCTCAAAAGTTCAGGCTAAACTTCAGTGTGACCCTGAAAACCGGCCGGAATAACATTTTCGAAGACACTAAAAGAGACTGCCCGCAAGGACAGCCTCTCAATAAAAGCAAATATTTGGTAAGTGTTATACTCTCGGCTTGCCGAAGATAAGTACCAGTCTGTCTTCCTTCTGTGCGAAAGGACTTCCGGAAAGTGAGGACAGACCGGCTTCTGAACCGCCGCCCATTGAAGAGATGAGCTTACCGCCGTCATCGTCTACAACATGGATCAATGTCCAGCCTTCGGATGACTTCTTCTTAAGGAGCTTTGTGAGAGCCTCAACGTTGACTTCAGAAGACTTGTTGTGCTCGACTACTTCTACGGAATAATCCATAAGTGTGCCGGCACCGCCGCCTGATCTGACTCTCTTTTCCAATTCTGCAACTGCTGCGTCGAGTGATGCAAGCTTCTTCTCAAGCTCAGCCTTCTCCATCTCTTTCTCCTTAACCTGTTCTTTTAATTCTTCGATCTGATCGAGCATCTTGCCCTTCTCGCTCTCGCTTAAGGCAGCCTGCTTGAGGAATACCGACTGTTTCTCGGCATTGAGAACGATCTCCTGGGCTGCAGCTTCAGCAAGAACAGTAGCGTTCTTGGAGTCTGCGATGATCTCCTTGGCTTCCTTGAGTTCAGCCTGGAGGCTCTTGATCTGGCTCTGGATATCTTCGGACTCTTTGCGGTACTCGGAGTATTCCTTTTCTGCCTGAGCCTTCTTGTCTTCAGCCTCTTCAAGTTCTTTCCTTGATGCTTCCATCGTCTCGTCGAGATCCTTGCGCTGCTGGTTGATCTCCTTCTCGATGGTGGATACTTCGGCAACAAGCTCGTCTCTCTTTACCATTGCAGCCTCAGCCTCGACCATTACGGCCTTTGCCTTCTCTGTCATGTCATCGAGCTCTGCCTGTGCCTGCTTATTGCGTTCTTCAAGGTGAGCGATGATCTTATCTCTCTCAGCCTGAGCCTCGGCAATGAGCTTCTCCTTCTCGGCATTAGCGATATCTCTGTCGCGCTCAGCATCCTGCTTCATCTTGAGGACGTCGGCAGCCTGCTTTTCTGCGATCTTCTTATTCTCTTCGGCGATCCTTACCTTCTCTTTCTCGAAATCCTCGCCGAGCTTAACGATCTTAGCCTCACAAGCCTTGATCTCTTTCTCCTTATCAGCCTTGATCTTGTCAGCGTTGTCCATCATTGCCTGGACTTCTTTAGCCTGCGCAATGAGTTCATCTCTCTGAGCAAGAGCTGCGGCATATTCTTTCTCAACCTGGGCAGCGAGCTGTTCTGTCTGCTTCTGGGTCTCTTCGTAGATCTTCTGCTGCTCGATCCTTGCAGCTTCGATCATCTCATCGTGCTCTTTCTGTGACTTCTTCTTGGCTTCCGCCATCATCTCGTTAGCTTCTTTGCGGAGAGAATCTCTCTTGTCACGGGCTTCGATTACTTCGTCACGGATAGTATCAACTGATTTCTCCAAAGCTTCCTGCTCAGCGAGCTTCTTCTTCTGGAATGTCGTAAATTCCTTGTCGAGCTTTGCTCTCTCAGCTTCGAACTGTTCCTGCATGTTCGCATAGTCGCGCTTGAGCTTATCCAAAGCCTCAAGAATCCTCTTCTCTTCTTCGGAACGCTTAGCTTCAGCACGTGCAATATTCTCTGCCTGCTTCTGATCAAGGATCTTCTTAGCTTCAGCAGCAGCTTCGTCGTTATTACCCTGGGAAGCCTTCTGGAAATCGTATTTGCACATTGAGCAGCGAGCAACATTGTCGCCCATCATTACGCCGCAAACCGGACATCTCTTCATACCTGATTCTCCTAAAAATGCACGCAAATAAGACGCGCGCAAAAAATGTTATGACTTATTATATACCAGCCAACTTTAAAATATTAAGTTCCCTTAAAAGAATTTTTATAAATTTTTAGTTAATTTTCGGAATGAACCTGTTCCGCAAGCTCTGTTTTTTGTATGTAATGTCCTATTTGTAAGCGTTTTCGCCGTCCTTATAATGAATTAACTGTTTTACAGGAGGGGAATATGAAGAATTCAATCAAAAGCATAGTGATCGCATCTGCTGTCGCCCTTACATTATCGGGCTTTGCGGGATGCACAAAGAAACCCGGCGCTGCTAACAATAATGCAGTTGTCGGAATCACACAGGAACCCGGAATCTTCGATCCGCATACAGTAGTTGCAGCAGGCGACGAAGAGATCATTTTCAATGTCTACGAGGGACTTTACAAGTACGACAGCAAGGGTGATCTCAATCCCTGTCTTGCTACTGATGTAGCTATCTCGGACGATGCTTCCGTATACACATTCACGATCAGAGAGGGCGTTAAGTTCCACGACGGTTCAGACCTCGATGCAGCTGATGTCGTTTATTCGCTCAAGCGTGCAGCAGGCCTTCTCGAAAATCAGGACGGTACGGCTCTCGTTCAGGAACTCGACCCCATCAAGGACGTAAAGGCAGTTGACGGCGGCAAGGTAGAGGTCACTCTCGAATCCGGCAACACTGAACTTTTAAGTTATTTCACAACAGGAATCATCCCTGACGGTTACGATAACTGCCAGGCAGCTCCCGTCGGAACAGGCCCCTTCAAGTTCGAGTCATATAATCCCGGCCAGAGCGTAATCCTTGTTAAGAACGAGAATTACTGGCAGAAGGGTCTTCCCTATCTCGATAAGGTAACATTCAAGGTCTGCGCCGATATGGATGCAGGTCTTACAGAGCTTGCAGCAGGCTCCATCGACATCTTCCCTTATCTTACGACTGACCGTGCAAACCAGCTCGACAAGGCAAAGTACAACATTTTGTCCAACGGCTCCAACATGGTCCAGATCTTCGCTCTCAACAATTCTGTTGAGCCTCTGAACAACTTAAAGGTACGTCAGGCAATCAACTATGCCGTAAGCAGAAAGGACGTCATCTCCGTAACCATGGACGGCGCAGGCGTCGAGCTTACAACAGCTATGAGCCCTGCAATGGGAAGTTACTACGACAAGTCTCTTGACGGAACATTCGCTCAGGACATCGAGAAGGCCAAGACACTCCTTGCAGAAGCAGGCTATGAGAACGGCTTTAACATCACATGTACCGTTCCTTCTTCCTACCTGATCCACGTCAACACTGCAGTTGAGCTCGCTTCCGAACTTAAGGCTGTCGGCATCAACATGGAGATCAAGCAGGTTGACTGGGCTACATGGCTCGATAAGGTTTATACAAACCGCCAGTATGAGACAACAGTCATCGCTCTTACCAGCTCTTATGCTCCCTACGATGTTCTTGACCGTTATCAGTCAACATCTTCCGGCAACTTCATCAACTACAAGAACGATAAGGTTGACGAGCTCATGGCAAAGATCCCTACGATCACTGATACCAAGGAAAAGACTGAGCTCTACCATCAGGTATTAAAGCTCCTTACAGATGATGCCTGCTCAGTATATCTCCAGGATCCTACGACAATCACTGCCGTATCAACAAGACTTGAAGGATATAACGTTTATCCGATGTATGTTCAGGATATGTCACAGGTAAAGGTTACAGGCAACTGATAAACAATCTGATTCATTACATAAAGGAGCAGTCTGATATGCAGGCAGCTCCTTTTTCTTTTGATTTATCCGAAAACCATATATAATGAATTGTTAATTTACGCGATTAATATAGAGGGGGATATAAATTTGCAGGGCAAGGCCGGTTATTTTGTCGGTAAACTCATCGAGCTCTTAGTGACACTGCTTCTTGTGTCATTGCTTGTTTTCGCTGCCTTCTCGATCATCCCCGGCGACACCGCAAGAGTAATGCTCGGACCCGAAGCATCTGAAGCCCAGGTAAATCTCCTGAGGTCTCAGTTAGGTCTGGACAAGCCCCTTGTGGCACGCTATTTCTCATGGCTTTTCGGGATCCTCACATTTAATCCCGGCACCTCATATGCTTACAACATGAACGTCGGAGAGCTTATCGCACAAAGGCTCCCCGTTACTGTCGGCATGAGCGCGATCGCAATGGTGATGGTCATATTGATCTCTTACCCTCTCGCTGTATTAAGTGCTCGAAAACCGGGACGCTTGGGCGACCAGGTATGCTCTGTAATAGGGCACGTCCTCTTTGCCATCCCGCCCTATGTCGCATCGCTCCTCCTGATCCTTCTTGCAAGTTCATTATTCTCGCTCGTTACCGTCGGCAATTACGTAATGCCGTCAGAAGACTTCTTCGGCTACGTCGGATGTCTTCTCCTGCCTTCATTTGCGATTGCCCTTCCCAAGATCGCAATGAGCTTCAAGTTCCTTAGATCTTCCATAATCGAGCAAAGGGCCTCCGACTACGTGCGCACATCCAAGAGCCACGGTCTTTCAGACCTGAAGATACTTGTCCGTCACGTTCTTCCGAACTCCAACGTATCTTCCATCACCATCATCTCGATAATCTTATCCGACATCCTTGGCGGAAGCCTTATCGTCGAGCAGGTCTTCAATCTTCCGGGCCTGGGACGCCTTCTGCTGTCGGCAATATCCAGAAGAGACTTCCCTCTCCTTTCCGGTATAGTCTTTTATCTTGCGTTTATAACAGTACTTCTGTACTTCTTATCCGATATCCTGGCCGCCATCACCGATCCGAGGATCAGGCTGAAATAAGGGGGATCTGCAAGTATGGAAACTGTCAGAAATAATAAATACAGATCTCCTGAAGCATCCGCCTTCTATACGGCGGGCCTTATCCTTCTGGGAATCGTTGTTGTCACATTTATCGTCTCGTTATTCTGGACGCCCTATTCACCCGAAGCGACAGATGCTGCGTCCAAGCTCCTGGCACCCTGCCCGGAGCACCCTTTCGGAACGGATAATTTCGGAAGAGATGTCCTGTCGCGCATTATGTCAGCTTCGAAATACACGATCTACATTTCTGCCGCAGGCGTGGCGATAGCGCTCATCTTAGGCACGCTCGCAGGTATTCCCGCAGGTTACTTCGGCGGCTATACAGACAAGGGGATAATGCTTCTCGGCAACAGCATTATGTGCTTCCCGGGAATTCTCCTGGCACTTGTGGCAGTTGCTGTTTTCGGCGCTTCGGTAACCAACGTCATATGGGCGCTGGGCCTGGTCTTTGCTCCGACATTTGCCAGGGTATGCCGTGTCGGCACAATGGAAATAAAAGAATTGGATTATATAACGCACGCGCGCGTTATGGGTGTTAAGCCCGGCCGCATCATGGCTATGCATATATTCCCTAACCTGGTCCCCCAGCTCCTTCCCGCAACCGTCATCGGCCTTGCCAACATGACTTTGTTCGAATCCGGAATGAGCTATCTCGGACTGGGCGTGCAGCCGCCGGATGCTTCATTCGGAAAGATGTTATCTGACAGCCAGGCATATATCCGCGTAGCGCCCTGGCTCGTCATATTCCCTGCCCTGATGCTGGTCTTCTACATCCTGGGCCTCTATTTCATTTCAGAGGGACTTCGCGTCAACCTCGCGAAAGGAGGCAAGAGATGACCCGACACATACACATCGTTAAGGTCCATCACCTGACCCTCTCTTTCCCGACACGCAAGAACCCCAATCCGAAGCCGGTTTTGGATGACATCGATTTCGGCATCAGAGACGGCGAGATCTTAGGCCTCATCGGTAATTCCGGATGCGGCAAGACCATGACTTCACTTGCGATCGCTGGACTTCTTCCCGAGAATGCCGAGATCACTTCAGGTTCTATAAAGTTCGCCGGTAAGAATCTCCTTGAGATGAGTCCCAAGGAACGCCGCGCCATGCTCGGAAAAGATATCGGCATGATCTTCCAGGAACCGTCGACAGCTTTGGATCCTCTCATGGTAATAGGAAAGCAACTCGAAGAAGTCCTTACGGCGCACAAGGAAAACAATCAGTCAAAAGAAGAACGCCGCAAGGCGATAATCGATATGCTGAAGCTCGTAGGCTTTCCGAATGCCGAAGAGATCATGACGCGCTATCCGCACCAGTTATCGGGCGGCCAGCGTCAGAGAGTCCTCATTGCAGGCGCCGCACTCCTCAAGCCGCGCCTTCTCATCTGTGACGAGCCTACTTCATCACTCGATACGGTTACGACCATCTCCATTCTGGAACTCCTTAAAGAGCTCTGCCACGATCTGCACATAACGATCCTGTTCATCTCACACGACCTCTCAGTCGTAAGAGGCTTCTGCGACCGCGTAATGGTCATGAGAGACGGTAAGATCGTCGACAGGGATACGGCATCGGATATTCTCACAAATCCCCGAAATGCCTTCACCGCAGAGCTTCTGACCAACGCAAGGCTCGACACGAGGATACTCGGCCTGGAGCCTATTAAGGTCGACTATGAGAAAGAACCCGTCCTTACGGCAAAGGATATTACCGCGGGCTACGGAAGGTCACTTTTCGAGAGCATAAAGAACAGAAAAGCAAAAGACGGCGGCGTCAACATGGTCCTCAAGGGCGTCTCACTTGACGTCTATCCGAACGAGATCCTAGGACTTATAGGCGGATCAGGTTCAGGCAAGACCACACTGATCAGATCACTCTTAGGACTCCTGCCTCATTCCGGCACGGTCAGCATCAAGAGCGACAGAATCGGCGTTATCTTCCAGGATCCCGTATCCTGCTTAAATCCTGCGCACACGATCAAGTGGCACATGATGGAAGCTTTGAACGCTTCTTCACGAGCAAACGAGATCAAGGGCACAGGAACATATGAAGAGCGCAAGGCCAAAGCCCTCGCACGCATCATTGAGGTACTCGATATATGCGGTCTTGAAGAAAAGCATTTAACGCGCCACCCTAATGAACTCTCGGGCGGTCAGCGCCAGCGTGTCGCTATCGCGATGTGTCTTATTCAGGATCCGTCCCTCATCATTGCGGACGAGCCTTTCTCATCTTTGGATGCAAGTTCTTCAGCAGAGCTCTTAAAACTCGTTACGGACATCAACAGGGAGCAGCACACCGCGTTCCTTCTCATCACGCACAACATCCACATCGTAAGACAGATAGCGCCAAGGGTCATCGTCATGAGCGACGGTGTGATCTGCGAAGAAGGCATAACAGCCGACGTCTTAAACGATCCGAAGTCCGAAGCTGCTTCCGCGCTCCTTGCGGCAGAGCGTCAGATTCACGGCAGCTTATCCTGATATTTCTCTGTAAACGCAAGACAGGCTGCTCCGGAGAGCAGCCCATCTCAAGGGTGATCTATATAAAGTGGATGCCACTTTATGACTATTTAAATCTTCAGTTGCACTCTTTCTCTAATTCAATACATGTGTTCCTCTGAGTGAACTGAACCCTTTTATGATTACTTCAATACAATGCCGTATTTGTCCTTAAGATATGTCTTCTGACCGTTTGTAAGATCGAACTGCTCGTCTCCCCAGTTCATATCCGGGCAACCGTCATTCTTGAAAGAATCGCTCATGCCTCTACAGCCAAGATTGATCTTATATTTTCCATTTGAAACTTCGGTAATCGTAACATCACTTGCATCCCAGCCGTTATTGCGTGTCATATAGAAAGTAGTTACATTACCGGATGTTGAAGCACTAATTACGCCCTGCTTACCATCGCCGGTTCCCTGATTGCCCGCAGAAACAGTGGTGCCCCACGATACATTTCCACTGGCCGGACCTGTAGTAGGTGTAGGTTCAGTTGTAGATGTCGGTAAAGGTGTAGCTGTTGCTTCAGGCTTTGTAGTAGGTGTAGGTGATGTTCCCGGATCACCGCTGTCAGGAACAGTTGTGGGAGTTGCCGTAGGAGCAGGGGTACTTGTCGGCTTTGCCGGCTTGTACATAGAAACATCGAAGAAATTCGCTGCGTCCTTTGTCAGCTCATCGATCTCTTCCCAGGCCTCTGCTTCGAATAACTCCTTGCCGCTCTCGTCACGGCCGTGTCTTCTGTTAACTTCATCGGAGTTCTTTCTTGCATTTTCAAGTGCAACTGCAACGCCAACGAATGCAGCTGATGCAACTATGACCATGATGGCTACTACGATGATGATCTCAGTGAGGGTAAAACCCCTCTTGCTAACTCTCATTTTTTTCATATAGATCACACTCCCTTGAATCAACTTCTTCGCTGATACCATCATTATAAGGGAGCAATTTTTGACAAATCAATCACCAGAATATTGAAATTATGAGAGCGTTTTGAACAATATGTTACGAACAGTTAAACTGATTTTGTCGAAATGAGCTTTTGGGCTTCAATAATCAAAGAGCCCTTAGAATTTGGGCATTTCTCGTCCAGATAAAGTTCGAAAAGCTGTGATAAGATCTCGCCGACCACAGGACCTTCTTTCACGCCCAGCGAAATTATGTCCTTTCCGTCGATAGCAAGATTTGTTATATCGAAAACCGCACCCGAAGCTTTGAGTTCCTCTGATATGGCATTCAGTTCCTCCAGCCGTTTAAGGCGGTTTAACCCCAAAGGCGAATGCGCGAGGATATCCGCCCTCTGAAGGATCTTAAGTTTATCAAGGATCTCCATGGGATACCGGCACATGAATCTGTGGACCCTTATCCTCTCAGGCTTAAGATATGTGTCGTGAAGTCTTACCAGAAGGCAGACGTTGCTGACAAACTGTTTGGAACATTTAAGGCCGGTAAGGACCCTCTCTGTGATGGCTTCGCTTACGACCGGATGACCTTTCATGTGACCTGTGCCGTTCTCAAGAACGAAGCATTCCGGCTTACCGAGATCATGGAAGAGTGCTGCCATGGCAAGCTCAGGGTCCCTCCCCTGACCTTCAGCAAACGGTATCTCTGCAAGGACATCAAGCGTATGCTCCAGAACATCCCTGTCGTGGAATTCCGATCTCTGATCAAAGCCCCTGCAGACCGCAATCTCCGGAATGATGACGCTAATCACCTTCCATCCGGTCCTTATTGCCTGAGGAGCATACCTGCCGGTTACTATTCCAATGAGTTCAGAGGCGATCCTCTCGCCTGATATATTCTTTAATTCATCGCAAAGGGTCTCCATCGCATGAAGAGTTTCAGGTTCGATGTCAAAACCCAAACGTGAACAGAACCTGATCCCCCTTAGGATCCTTAATGCATCTTCCTCAAAGCGCTCCTTAGGATCGCCCACCGTTCTTATGATGTGCTTTGCAGCGTCACTCACACCGCCTTCAGGATCATGGATAACACCGTCGGCATCCATGTACATCGCATTTATCGTGAAATCTCTTCGTCTGACATCTTCTTCGATCGTTGTCTTGAAAGAAACTTCATCAGGTCTTCTCTGATCCGAATAAGATCCGTCTTCGCGGAAAGTCGTAACTTCGACATTGCCGTCCTTTGTTATGGCAGTCACAGTAC
>JAEFBA010000072.1 GCA_016292145.1 Saccharofermentans sp. | reverse complement strand
GTCCTGATCTGGAAGCCGTCGACATCGGCATCGGTACAGATTATGATCTTGTTCCATCTTAAGTCGTCAAGATTAAACGCACTCATATCCTTAGTGTGCTTGTTCTTGATCTCAACGCCGCATCCTAAGACCTTAAGAAGGTCAGTAATGATCTCACTCTTAAAGATGGTAGCGTAATCAGCCTTAAGGCAGTTTAAGATCTTACCTCTGACAGGCATAACTGCCTGGAATTCAGCGTCACGTCCGAGCTTAACGGAACCCAAAGCGGAGTCACCCTCTACGATGTAGAGCTCACGCCTTGCAACATCCTTGGTCCTGCAGTCAACGAACTTCTTGATCCTGTTGTTGATATCGACCTTGCCCATAAGGGTCTTCTTGATGTTGACCTTTGCCTTCTCGGCATTCTCACGCGCACGCTTATTTATAAGGATCTGCTCGATGGTCTTGGCAGCAAAATCCTTATTCTCGATAAACCAGATCTCAAGATTATCCCTGATGAGCTGGGTCATGAAGTCCTGGATGAACTTGTTGTTGATAGCCTTCTTCGTCTGGTTCTCATAAGATGTCTGAGTTGAGAATGTATTGGTTACAAGGATCAATGAATCTGCAATATCCTGGAAAGTGATCCTGGATTCATTGGCCTTATACTTCTCCTTAAGCTTGATCTGCTTGTCGATCTCAGCAACAAATGCATTCCTGACAGCCTTGTCCGGTGAACCGCCGTGCTCAAGGAAGCTGGAATTGTGGAAGTACTCAAGAGCATTGACTTCATTGTTAAAGCAGAAAGCGACCTCTGCCCTTACCTTATACTCATCACGGTCTTCCTTATCGCGGCCTCTGCCCTCACCGGAGAACGTGTATGTCTCGGTAAAGCCCTTCATGTCGTTAAGTTCATCGACATAGCCCTTGATTCCTTCAGGATACATGAAGGAGAATTCCTCGCCTGACTCTGCATCCTTAAGAATGAATTCGATTCCGCTGTTGATGACGGACTGGCGCTTGATGATCTCCTTAAATGTCTCAAGGGGGATGATGATCTCCGTAAATACCTCAGTATCAGGCTTCCAGCGCTGGATCGTACCTGTGCGCTTGAACCTGTAAGGCTCCTGCATAAGCTCAGTTACCGGAACACCCTTCTTAAAGCCCATCTCATATTTGGTGTGGTCTCTGAATACGGTTACCTGGAAGAATTCGGATGCATACTGCGTAGCACACGCGCCAAGACCGTTAAGACCCAATGAGAATTCATAGTCACCTGAGGAATTGTTGTTATACTTACCGCCCGCATAAAGCTCGCAGTATACGAGTTCCCAGTTGTATCTTCCCTCTTTGGCATTGTAATCCATCGGGATACCGCGGCCGAAGTCTTCGACCTCAATGGTACCGTCTGCAAATCTCGTGATGATGATCTTATCGCCGTGACCTTCCCTGGCCTCGTCGATAGAGTTCGAAAGGATCTCGAAGAAAGAGTGAATGCATCCTTCAAGATTGTCTGAACCGAAAATAACAGCCGGACGAAGTCTTACTCGATCTTCGCCCTTGAGCATCGAAATACTCTCGTTGCCGTAATCTTTCTTACCCGGCATATTGTTCCCAACTCCTTAAAATAAATAATATATATGTAAGTTTGACTTTTCGATTATAACACAAAGCTTTCGATATCCTTCAAGCCTAAAGGCGGCAAAAAACAAGGTTGTCCCAAAAACGGACAACCTTGTCACAATAAACTAAAAAGAGTTTGATCAAATATCAGGTATCTCCTGCGGAGCACACTCCGCAAGTTCCAACCCGTTCGAAGCCATATATCTGTAAACTATGCTGAGCTTGAAAGCCAGATTGCAGCTCTGAGGTCCGACGGTTATTTGGAACTGGTTGCTCTGGTTAGGTGAATACGGCCATGCCGGCCTGCTTCTCATACCGATAATATGCGTTCCGCTGCTGAGCATGATCCTGACGGATTCACGGTTCGTTATCTCACCATAGGGGACACCGTCTATCATGATGTCCACGTGAAGGAGCGAACAACTGGGCATTCCGTTTCCCATTCTGTATAACAGGAGCTGGCCGCCGTATGCGTAAGCTTTTTTGCATGAGGGACAAGGGAACCCGACCGTCAGATCCCTTTTAATGTCATCAGCGACAAGCCCGCAGTCGGGACAGCGCACTCTGTACTTCCTGCTCAGAGGAAGAGTGATATTAGCTCCGTCCATAACAGGCTGATAATAAGGGATCGAAGGCATGGGGGCAGGTACCGGAGCAGGAACCGCCTGAGCAGCAGGTGCCTGAGCAGCCTGAGGAGCTGAAGTTCCTACAGGTGTACCGCAGATCATGCAGAAGTTGGTTCCACCGGGCAAGACTGAGCCACATTTAACACAGTTCATAGTAATCCACCCCCATTCAATGAAAAACGGAATATAACGCTTGTAAAAAGTTCTTTAATATCTGTTTTGACAGAGCATTACGGCTTCATAAAGGTCTTTGGCTTCGCCGCTCTCGATATATAATCTGGCCTTTCTTATGCCGCTCGGATTGCGCAAAGAGACGGGGATCCAGCTGTTATACTGCTTCAGTTCGTATTCCAGGCGGCTCTTCTTACTGTTCAGTTCACCGATCCTCGAAATTATGTTGCTCTTCTGCTGCATCATGGGCAGCTCTTCTTCTGCCAGTTTTGCATTCATCCGGTCTCTTTTGCGGGTTGCATAAACACCGCCAAAGATCACCGTAGCTGCAGCTGCAACAAACATGAAGAACATCATGACGGTCTTAAGAGAATCCGTGTCATATTCAGTGCTCAATCTGCCGCTGAGAAGACCATTGACCAAAATGACGATAAATATAATACCTACAACTAACTCAGCTAACTGCGAATAAATCAAAAATGGCCAGAAAAACCTGAAAGCGGAATATCTCGGTCTTTTATCAGGAAGCTGATACCGCGGAAGGTCTTTTTGACAGTCGTTGATCTCGCTGTTTATTAATTCCAATTCGTTGTATTTGCTCTCCAGGTCATTTGCAAGCGCAATGCTCTCATCAGCAGAAAGATTTGGGGCATATTCGATCTTCGTGCCGCATTTCTTGCAAAAAACATCGTTTTCAGACAACAGTGCGTGACAATTGATACAATAATTCATATTTCTCTCCTCCTTAATCCGATTAAAATTTTACCAAACGGGGCATTTGCGGACAATGATGCCCGAATATCATCGGAGTAAAATCGGAAGGGATCTTTTTATGCAAAGTACTCAAATAAACCAAAAGCGCTCCGTTATTAAACGAAGCGCTTTTTGATGGTGAGCCATGGGGGACTCGAACCTCCGGCCCACAGCTTAGAAGGCTGTTGCTCTATCCAGCTGAGCTAATGACCCTGGAGCGAGTGATGGGAATCGAACCCACGTGGTCAGCTTGGAAGGCTGAAGTTCTACCATTGAACTACACTCGCATATCGGCACTTAAATCAAGTGCCTATGTATATTACACTAAGGATTAAAAATAATCAACTAAGAATTTTAGTTAGGGATCTTTCCTGAGAGATATGTATCAGAGATAAAGTATCCGTCCTGTGTCTTATACCAGATTCCGTTAGCCTTAGCGACTACAGTTACAGACTGGCCTCTTGTAAGAGCTCCAACCTTCTCATATGTAGTACCGGGACCGGATCTGACATTAAGGAATTCACCCTTATTTACTTTTACATAATATGTAGCAGGTGCTTCAAGCTTAGTCTCTTTCCAGGTTACTTCTTCCGTAGTAGCCATCGGTCCGGACCATACAGTAAGAGTCGTAGTCGGCGCTGTGGTGGTTGTAGTTGTTGTAATCTCTGTTGTCTCAGTCTCTGTCTCTGTAGGCTCCGGCTGCTTTCCGCCGCAGGCTGCAACACCGAGGCACAAAGCACCGATCGTCATAGCGGCAATAAGTGCTGTTGTAAATTTCTTTCTATTCACAATAATCACCTCCACATAAGCGTGTGCATAATCATTTAATTTATTATTACACAATTTGCGTGTAAATATATTTATTTTTTGTTACAACTTAAGGCAAATTTACAATATTTTTCAGAAAACGCAAAATCCAACCTTATTTGACGTCCTCTTCAAGCATATAAAAAGCCTCGTGATCCCTGTATCTGCCGTTGATATGCATATAAGAGATCCTCTCTCCTTCATAGTGGAACCCGATCCTTTTGACCAGATTCAGTGAAGGCTCATTCTCAGGAAGGATAAAAGCCTCTATCCTGTGCATCTTGTATTCATCGAAAACAAATGCAATAGCGCCTTTCAAGGCTTCCGTCATGTAGCCTTTGCCAGTATGGTCCTTATCCAGATGATAGCCGCAGGCACAGGACATCATTCCGCCGAAGGCAAAATTAAAGAAAGATACCCTTCCTATAATCTCTCCTGTCTCCTTCAGGCAGATCCACAAAGGAACGAGACTGCCTTCCAGAAAAGAGCTGTAATCATAAGTTAGATACTTCTTCTGCATGGAGACGGTAAAGTAGTCGTCCGTATGCGTCTGGGCAAACTTTTTATGGAAATCCCGGTTCTTCTTAAAGTATTCCGTAACACGCGGAGCCTCGCTCCTGCGCAGGACAGAAAGCCTTAACCGTTCAGTCTCAAGCGCAAGGACCTCAAATCTGTACCTGTTTTTGGCAACGGCATATCCTCTTCCGGGCATAAGCGGGACTTTTCCTTAAGTCGTCTCAGAAGTCTGAGATGTCTCAGCCTCCGGATCGGAAGTCTCTGCAGTTTCTGCAGGCTCTGAGTTAACTTTGCCTTCAAGGATCTTTTCCTTGGCATACTTTCCGGATTTGGAGATCAAGCCTTCGGGCCAGTGAGCGGCCTTCTGGTCAGAATTATACTTATCAGAAACAAGGAAAAGAGCATTGGCATCATTATTGACAGTGCTTCCAATCGCATAGTTGCACCATGAAATGTGATTCTCCCTGAAGAAATCGAGCCAGTTATCACTTTCAAGGAAATAGACACCGCCCTTGCAGTCTTCACTGCAAAGACCCCATTCCGTTACGAAAACACAGATGTTCTTTTCGACGGCTTCGCTTATCTTTTCTCTCTGTGCCTCTGACTGCGAACCTGAGAATATACGGCAGCCGTAAGCGATGTTATCGAACTTGAGCTTGGCCTTGGCAGCATCTTCAATGCCACGGCCCTTATCGGCAGTTCCGACGATAACGATGGAGTCAGGGCTATTCTCCCTGATTGCCTTGATCACGTCGGATGCAAAAGGAGCAATGGCCTTTTCCCATTCATCCTTTACGGGATTCTCCTCATCAACGGTCAGGTCCTCATTCGACACTTCATAGATAACATTCGGAACATCAGCATAGATCAGTGACAGTCTGGTAAAGAAATCGACAGCGGCTTCCTTGTTCTCATCTGCTTTCTTGTCGTAACCGATATTCCAGTCAACGATTACATAAATACCTTCGTTAATGCACATGTCACAGAATTTGCAGATGGGATCGAAATATTTATCAGGTTCTTTAAGATATCCGTTATTCGCATCGCCTGTTACAGCAAGCCTGATAACGTCGCATCCCCAGTCCTGTACAAGAGTCTTTACTGCTTCAGTCGTAAAGAAATCACCGCACTCCTGTATTCCGAAAGTGCTCATGCCCTTAAGGACAATCGGATCGCCCTTGCTGCTCATGATGCTCGAATCCTTGATCGTAAGCTTGCCGTAAGCATCAACTACCTTGCCTTGTACTACAGCCGTGCTGAAAGGATCAGTAACTTCGGCTCTTACAGAAGACGATGTCTCTGATGTCTCTGTCTCGGTGGATTCAGTTGTCGGTTTTGTAGACGGCAATGTCTCCGGACCTAAGTTTGTAGAGCAAGAAGAAAGCAGCAAAGCCCCGGATATAATAAATACGGACATTCCGTAAGTAAGTCTGTTCATCAAAAATTTACCTCTCAAAGCAGTCAAAACATATAAAATAACGTTTCATTTCTACATTTTGACATATAATCAAAAGTATTATAGAGCAAAATACACCAAAATCTAATATTAAGTAAGGTTATTTTGGTGAGAGTGATGTTTTTTTTCAGATTTTAATCTATAATATTGTTGAATATACGATAGTAGGAGCCTAAGAATATGGGACGAACCGACGCTTTGAAAGATAAAATCCTTAAACTCGGATCGAAGCAGAAGCTTGGCGCACTTTTAAAGTACGCTGACAGCCAGGAAGATGATGTCCGCATGACTGTAGCAATGGCTATGGGAATGTGCCCCAGTTATGAATCAGGAATGGCTCTTATTCCTCTCTTACGTGATTCTTCCCCTATGGTAAGAGCAGCAGCAGCTACTGCAGCCGCAGATATCCATGCAAAACACTGCGAAGAATACGTTAAGAAGCTTGCATTTGCTGACTCCGACCCTAATGTAAGACAGGTTGCAAAGGCAGCATTCGACAAGCTCAAGGACAGCGTAGTCTGATAAATGAATGAATTGAATTATTAAGGGCACTCAACCGAGTGCCCTTTTAATTTGCTTGAGTAATTTCCTGGTGCAGAAATTGATATTGGTTTGCGGGCGGTTTCCGCACAAGCGAAGCGCGGAGGACCTTAGCGAGCAAACTAAGATCACTCTTCAATCGGTACTATCTCGTCCTTATCCTTGAAAATATGCTTCTCAGGAATGACACCTCTTACTCTTGAGAGAGGATATACGCGGCAGCCTCTTCCGATAACGGTACCGGGATTAAGAACGCTCTGGCATCCGACTTCAACATTGTCGCCGACGATAGCTGCAAACTTCTTAAGGCCTGTCTCGATAACTTCATCACCGTTCTTAACACATACGAGAGTCTTATCAGACTTAACGTTGGATGTGATGGCGCCTGCGCCGAGGTGTGATTTATATCCGAGGATGGAGTCGCCTACATAGTTATAGTGAGGAACCTGAACGTTGTCGCTGATGATTACGTTCTTAAGCTCAGTAGAGTTTCCGATAACGCACTTGGAACCGATAAGGGCGCTGCCTCTGATGAATGCACACTGACGGACTTCTGTCTCGGGTCCGATGATGCAGGGTCCTGCGATATAAGCGGAATCAAATACCTTGGCACTCTTTGCGATCCAGATATCTTCTGCCTTCTGCTCATAGATCTCGGGATCGAGCGTAGGACCTAACTTAAGGATGAATTCCTTGATGAGAGGCAATGCTTCCCAGGGATACTTCTTGTCCTCAAGAATGGGTGCTGCAAGTGTGTGGGTCAAATCGATAAGATCTTTGGTCTCTATCATTGTGTTTGTATCCTTTCTCCCCTGCCGGTCATATGCAGGGCTATTAGAATCATTTATTTACCGAATATACCGTTACCGGGATCGTCGGATGGCTCAGGCTCTCGACACGGAAATAGACATTTCTGTCCTTGCTCGATACCTCGACAGGAAGATTGAAGATACCGACATCACCGGATTGGATCTGTTCGTAGTTGATCGACGCAACGATATCATCAGCCGTAAGCGAATTGATCGTGCTTGCTCGTCCTACGATCTCCAGATCAACAGAGGTGATCGGATAAGACGGATCGACATTGTCAGGAAGATCCTCATCGAGATACTTGCTGATCGGAACGGTAATATTCCTGGTAACTACGGGGTCCGTAATAACCTGGATATACATCCAGAGGCTAAGCGACAGGAAGATGGACAGAACAAGGAAAAGAACCCTTGTCGCAGTACTTACTCTCTTGGAGTTGGACGTCTCATCAGCTACTTTTGTCCTGATCGAGATCGGCACTGCAGCTTCACCTGCAACTTCAACCTGTGTTGTGGCAACAATAGGCTCAGGTGTGGGAGAGGTCTTTGTCTTGGATGCATTCTCGACTTCTTCCTGGCTCAGGACGGAATCCTGTCCGGAATCGGACTTGCCGCGGATCTTATCTAAGATCTTACCGATAAAGGTCTTATTCTCAGCACCATATTCCTTAAGTCCGAGAAGATATGAGAGGTTTGCTTCAAGCTCTTTTGTCGAACGCATCTCGAAAAGTCTTCCGTTAACTGCGATCGATGTCTTTCCTCTCTCTTCGGAAACGACTACGGCAACTGTATCACCCATCTCACTCGCGCCGACCGCAGCTCTGTGACGCGTGCCTGTACGCTCAAGAGAGTGCATCGTAACCGACAGCGGAACGTGGCATCTTGCGGCAATGATCCTTCCGTCTCTTATGAGAAGTCCGCCGTCGTGCATGGGTGAACCTTTATAGAAAATGCTCTGAAGCACAGCACTCGTAACCTCAGAGTCAAATGAAACAACATTTTCCTGTGATAAAAGCTCATCGAGCTTTGTCGTCCTCTCGATCAGTATCAAAGCGCCTGTATATGTTCTGGACATCTCCTTGCAGGCAGAACTGATCTCCTTGATGAATGTAGTAAGCTCTTCCCTTGTCATCTTAGCTTCGCTGTGTCTGAACGGATTTGTCGCAGAAGACGTACGGAGACCGATCGTCTCAATAGCTCTTCTAAGTTCAGGCTGGAACAGAACTACGAACAGGATCGCAACGATATAAAGAACCCTGTTAAAGAGGAATCCGACCATGTCGAGTCCGATGAGGCCGCAGAAAGCTACGAAGATCAATACAAAAACAATACCCTTGATAAGCTGCCATGCTCTGGTCTGTCTTATGAACATCAGCAAGGAATAGAAAAGGAATGTAACGAGCGCTATATCGACCGCATATCTGATGAAGTCCCAAGGGCTGCCGAAAAAGAGCGTGCCCCTATCAAGGCTGTTAAAAAGCTCGCCCAGGAATTCGAATATCTGGCTGATGATAGATGTATTTGACATCGACCCATGTCCTTCTTTATACGCTTATCTTATTTAGTATAACATAAGGCACTGAAATCAATGTCGGAATTTTTAAATGATTTTGACTTATACGCTTGTCTCTGAAGACTCCGTAAAATAAGTCTGCTTGGTCGCTTCAGCCTTAAACTCCTCATATTCGGCAGGAGTCATTCCCTTGTCTGAACCCTTTAAGAGCGCTTCAATCACTATGAAAGCAACGCAGTTGACTCTGATCTGGAGTCTGTCACCGGTGCAGTCGATTTCACCGTCGCCGTCCCTGTCGACATCATCGCCGATGAGGAGCGGATCAAGGAAATATGCGCAGTCAGAAGGCGTCCTTCTTACCTTGCCGCCGAAATCCTGAATATTCAGGTTCTTCGTCTCCTTCATCTTTTCGAGGTCATTGTAGTTATAGTCGTAGCTCTCGAAATAAACGATCGCGATGCCTCTGTCATCAAACGGCTTATAGTCGGAAATGGTATTGGGAAGTTCGTTGAAGACGTCCTTATACCCGTCATCGTTGACGTCGAATCTCAAGCCTGACTCGTTATAGTAAAGATCAAAACGGTAGTAAGTGTAGAGAGGGTTAGCAAAGCATACGTCATAAGCCTGATAGAGCTTTCTTCTCATCTCATACTTCTTGGTGGTTATAAGGGACTTAAACCCGGATGAAGCATAGACTTTATCGCCTGCATATAAACTGTCGATGTCATACATTACATCGATGCTGTAAAGGACATCACTCTTAAGAGACGCGCAGAAAGCATTAGCGCCTGCCTGCTCATCCGTACCGGCACCGAAGAATACAAACCACACGTCATAAGCTATGTTCTGATAGTCCTTAAATGCTTTAAGAGCAGTCAGTACGCAGGCAGTTCCGGATGCATTGTCCGATACGCCGTCGAACATGTATTTCGGACGCTCTGTCGGTTCGGCGCCTTCCTCAGTCTCCTTGGGTTCTTCCTTCTCTTCTTCCTTCGGAGCATATTCAGGCAGAACGGCAGCATCGTAGTGGGCACCGATAATTGCGACTCTGTGCTCGATCTGATATGTGCCGTCATCCTGGCGGCAGTAAAAACCGGTTCCGGGGATCTTTACGATATAATTCGCAGAGCTCATCGTTACTGCGTCTTCGCCTTCGCCGGATTCTTTCGAGAATGTCTGTACTTCAGGCGTATATCCGATCTCTTTGATCTTCCCGGTGATGTATTCACCCACAGCGCTCTCGCCCTCGGAATAAGGCTTCCTGTCAGGGAACTTCGAAGCGATCTCCCTGGCGATATCTGCGCCGTATGTGCCGTAATCTGCAGCCTTTGTGGAAGTCTTCTCAACCTTCTTGCAGGATGTCAGAACAAGAGGTCCCGTAAGGACCGCAAAAGACAATGCCGCAGCTATAAACCTTGTTAACCTAGTATTGCTCATAACTTCGCTATTATACCCTAAGTTTCCTCATCTTTTGAGGCAACTTGTGAAGATGCGGCCGTAATGTTCTTCAGACGCTCCTCAAATATGGCCAGGGCTTCCTCGGTCGAAGGGTTCGAAATAGCCCAGCTTCCCTTGCCGTCAGTCTCCTCATAGCATACGAGGGCCTCATTGGATGCAGAACCCTTTCTGTATGAGTCCTTGAGAGAATTCATTATCGCGTTAAAGCTTACTCCCTTAAGCTCCGTAGGAAGTCCGAGCTTAAGATAGATTGCCTTGAAAGCAGGTCTTACCTTCTCCGGAACAGTAGCATAGAGGCTCAAAGCCAGAGCTTCACCCTCCGAATAGTTCATGAACCTGAAGTATCCTTCGATCGCTTCGGAAAGCTCTGAACCGAGCGTAAGGAGCAGAGGATTCTTCTTGTCGATCGCAGCCCTTGCGGCATACACACGGTTTAAGAAGACCCTTATATCCGAAGGCTTTGAGCCGGAAAGCTCGATAAGATCGGTAAGAAGTCCGAAGTCAGCCAAAAGAGCATATCTTATTATCTGAGAATAACCGTTGGGGATGTACTTTTTCGGAACCGTCGAAAGGAATGTCGGATCGGCAAATACGGCTGTCTGCGAAACAGCTACAGACGCAGTATTCTTGCGGCTTCCGGAGTTAAGGTATGCCCTGTCGGCACAGCACGTCTCAGACATGGACGACAAGGTCGTCGGAACCGCAATATAACGGGACTTTCCGGTATAAAGAGCTGATGCGAATGCCGTGATGTCAAGAACTGATCCGCCGCCCAGGCCGATTATCCAGTCGTTGCTGTTAAGACCGTACTCATTGAGCTCCTTTATGACATTATTTACCTGAGAAAGATTCTTATTCTGCTCGCCTTCTTCCACGGTGATGAGGAAGGTCTTGAGATCCCTTAAGGCGAACTGCTTCTCAAAGGCATTGTAATAGTAAGCGCTGACCTGTCTGTCTGAGATTATGGCAACCTTGATCTCACGGTCACTTAAGTCCTTATTACCGTACTGCTCGAGTATAAAACCCGCGACAAATTCCTCCGCGATACCGCTTCCTGTAAAGCAATCGTAGCTTCTGTTGCAATCAAGTCTGTCCAAGTTCTTAACGGCTCCTTTAGCTTAAAAAGTCAATTTGTATATTACCACAAAAGTGTTAGAATATACGCTCAGGTAAATTTATTAATAGAGGTTATGTATGAAAATAAGAACGAGATTCGCTCCCAGTCCCACGGGATTTATGCATGTCGGTAATCTCCGCACCGCGCTTTACGAATACCTTACGGCCAAGCACGAAGGCGGCACTTTTGTATTAAGGATCGAAGATACCGACCGTGAACGCTATGTCGAGGGAGCAACTCAGGTTATATATGACACGATGAAGCTCGCAGGTCTTGAGCACGACGAAGGACCTGATATCGGCGGCGAATACGGCCCTTACGTCCAGAGCGAGAGACTTTCGATGTATAAGCCTTATGCCGAGCAGCTCGTTGAGCAAGGCAAGGCTTACAGATGCTTCTGCACCAAGGAGCGCCTTGAGGCTCTTAAGGAGAATGCTCCCGAAGGCACGGGTTACGACCGTCACTGCAGAGACTTGTCTCCCGAAGAGATCCAAAAGAACTTAGACGCAGGCATGCCTTACGTCATCCGTCAGAAGATGCCTCTTACAGGCTCTACTTCCTACCATGACCTGGTTTACGGAGACATCACATTCCCCAATGAGGATCTGGACGATCAGGTATTGATCAAGACAGACGGCTTCCCTACCTATAACTTCGCCAACGTCATCGATGACCACACGATGGGCATCACACACGTTGTAAGAGGCAGCGAGTACTTATCTTCCACACCTAAGTACAACCTCCTCTATGAGGCATTCGGCTGGGAGATCCCCACATATATCCACCTGCCGCTCATCATGGGCAAGTCAGTTGACGAGGAAGGCAACGAAGTCATTTCCAAGCTTTCCAAGCGCCACGGCTCCACAGGTTTTATGGATCTTGTTAACGAAGGTTACCTCCCTGAGGCTATCATCAACTATATCGCCCTCTTAGGCTGGGCACCCAAGGATACAAGAGAGATCTTCTCCCTGCCTGAGCTCATCGAAGCATTCGATATCAACGGCATCTCCAAGTCACCTGCCGTATTCGACTACGACAAGCTCTCATGGGTCAACCAGGAACACATCAAGGCAATGTCCGACGAGGATTTCCTTACACACGCAAAGCCCTTCTACGATGAGGCAGGCGTTAATCCTTCATGCTATGCACTCCTTGCTGAGCTCTTAAAGCCCAGGATCGCAAAGTTCAACGAGATCACCGAGAAGCTCGCATTCATTAAGGAGTATGGAGACTTCGACCTTGCACTTTTCGAGCACAAGAAGAGCAAGTCAACTTTGGAATCTTCCAAGCAGATGCTCGAAAAGGCTATCCCCGTCTTAGAAGGCCTCGATTGGGACAGAGAAGCTATCACTGAAGCAATGAAGACACTCGCCGAGAGCCTTGAGGTAAAGAACTCAGTTGTTATGTGGCCTGTAAGAATCGCTGCTGCAGGCGTCGCAGTAACCCCCGGCGGATGCGCTGAGGTTATGCTCCTTTTGGGCAAGGAAGAGTCCTTAAAGAGAATTAAATACGCTTATTCAAGACTTTGATTTGGGAGAATATGAGAAATGGCTGAAAGCAAGAATTTTATTGAGCAGATCATTGATGAGGAGCTCAAAGAAGGCGGAAGAGTTTACGGTAAGAAGATCCATACCAGATTCCCGCCTGAACCGAACGGATACCTTCACATCGGTCATGCTAAGGCGTTAGAGATCGACTTCGGTACCGCTGAAGCTTATAACGGACTTTGCAACCTCAGAATGGATGACACGAACCCCACCAAAGAGGATGAGGAATACGTTGAGGCCATCAAGGAAGATATCCACTGGTTAGGTCACGACTGGGACGACAGATTCTTCTATGCTTCCGAATATTTCGAGAAGATGTATGAATTTGCGATCGAACTCATCAACAAGGGCCTCGCATACGTCTGCGAGCTTACTCCCGACCAGATGAGAGACATGAGAGGTGACACAAAGACTCCTGCAGTCTCCCCTTACAGAGACAGACCCATCGAAGAGAGCCTCGACCTCTTCAAGAGAATGAGAGCAGGTGAATTTGAAGACGGTAAGATGACTCTCCGTGCGAAGATCGACCTCGCATCAGGCAACTTCAACATGAGAGACCCTGTTATCTACAGGATCAACCACCTGCCTCACCACAGAACAGGCACAGAGTGGTGCATCTACCCCATGTACGACTTCGCTCACCCGATCGAGGACGCTTTGGAAGGCATCACACACTCCCTCTGCTCTCTTGAGTTCGAAGCTCACAGACCTTTGTATGACTGGGTCGTAAACAACATCTCCGCCCCCTGCAAGCCCCGTCAGATCGAGTTTGCAAGACTCGGCATCACACACACGGTTCTTTCCAAGAGAAAGCTCCGTGCCATGATCGAAGCAGGCATCGTTGACGGATGGGACGATCCCAGAATGCCTACACTCTGCGGACTTCGCAGAAGAGGTTATACCCCTGCTTCAATCCACAACTTCAGCGCAAGAAACGGCGTCGCAAAGGTCAACTCCGTAGTCGACTTCGCATTCCTCGAATACTGCTTAAGAGAAGATCTTAACGATCACGCTCAGAGAGCAATGGCTGTTTTAAAGCCTATCAAGCTCATCATCGACAACTATCCTGAGGGCGCAACCGAAGAATTTGACGTAGAGAATAATCCCAAGGACGAGAACGCAGGCACACGTAAGGTATCCTTCTCGAGAGA
>JAEFBA010000071.1 GCA_016292145.1 Saccharofermentans sp. | reverse complement strand
GAATCTTGCCGTCCTCTTCAGCGGCAAAACAGAACTCGTCGTAATTTAAAACGACACCATTCTGTTCACCATATGCTGAGAATTCCTTATTAATGAACTCTCCCAATCTGTCGTCTACTTCGTCAAATCTCTTAATATCCATATATCGTAAATTCCTTTATTTCGAGCGCTTGAAGACCATCTTGGTCATGTCACCGTCTGTGCCGGAGTAATAGGTCATAGTGTTGCCCTGAACCTCGACAGAAGCGAAAGTGATCTTATCCATAAGTATAAATTCGTATCTGTTGCCGCCTTTATCAATCAGCTTCATATCGAACTCGATGTCCTTGGAAGCAGCCGGAATCGTGCATGTGTAATGGACCACATCACCTTCGATCACGTATTTCTCGTTGATGCCCATGTCATCAAGTTCTTTCTTGCTGACCTTGTCACCGTCACTCTCAACTTCCCCGTAGAGCTCCCATGAGCCTTGGATGCCTTTGTCGGTGCAGCCCGCAAAAACGAATATGCACAGGAACAGACCGATAACTGCTAATACTTTGCGCTTCATCATTACCTCAGAAATTGAACTGCATATAGTTGCCGTTGTGCTTAAAACCATATGCAGTATATAACTTAACGCCCATGTCGGAAGCCGTGATCTGTACGCATCCGCAGCCATAGGCTCTTGCTTCCTCGACGACGCGGTGAAGGAGCTCTTTTGCTATTCCCATGCGCCTGTAGGAAGGGTCTGTAAACATGCTCGATAAAAGTCCGATCCGGCCCGTGGGGCAGCTGAAATACGGCGGCTTCTCGACAAAGGACATGCCGCTCGTACCGATTATCTTTTCGCCGTCCAAAGCAAGCCAGGACACGAACGTGCCGTCTGCTAAATGGCGGTGATAGTAATCCTTAAGTGCGGGAATAAGATCGATGTCTTCTGTCGCACCTTCTTCCCTTAGCTGCGTGATGCGCATTGACATGAATGTATCAAGATCGCTCTCTTCTAATCTGCGGTATGTAATCTCCATTTTATCCTCCGTTATCTGAGACCGGATTTGATCCTGCTTACGTCCATGACGCCTTTTCTGTCAGGATCTTCGTAAACTTTTATACTGCGCCCGAACCTGGTCAAGATGACTCCGTCGCCGGGCTGCACTGAGGACGAGACTTCCTTATCGACGGTATAGCTCATCAGAGTCTCATCTCGGTCTTCAAAATAGATATCGAATACGAACTGATATGAAGTGTTCCTGCCGTCCCTGTTCTCCTGCTCTCTCGAAGATGCCAGCACGACGCCTCTTCTTATCTCCTTGATGCCGCGGACGAACCCGAATAATATATGCCCGGTTATGAAGACCGCAGCGCCGAATACTCCCAGTGTGATGACCTCATAGACAATGTTGCCGAGCGGCAGCAGGCAGAAGTTTACGAAGTACCAGGAGCATGCGATGAACCCTATGCTGACGATTATGATGTAGAACAGATTGGACCTGATATGAGATTTCTTTATCCTCTTTATCACGTCCTTGTCGCTTTCCTGAACCTTGTCGAAAACAAGATCTGATGCAGAGACTGACTTCTTCAGATAATCCGAATAGTGATCTGCCATATTCCATTCCTCCCCTGCCTGATAGTCATCCCCGTTATGTGTCAGTTTAGATTATAACTCATTGAAGATCTTGGCATCTTTCTTCTGCTGAAGCCTTAAGTAATAGCCTGCGATCATGGAAGAGAGCATCGTCGTGAGGATCAGCACCGTGAAGAATTCAAGACTGATGATGTTATAGGAATATGCGACCGTGGCAAGAACGATGCCCGGGCCGCCTCTTGCATTCATGGTAATCGCAAAATTAAGCCTGGTGCCCATCTTAAGTCCGGACGGCAGCAGGAGAACCCAGGTACCGACAAATTCCAGACCGAATGCGATAGCGAAGAACAGAAGGAATCTCGTTATCGAGAAATCGTGAATGACATTAAGCTGTATTCCGACCAGTGCGAAATAGACCGGAATAAAGAACGAGAACGCGATATGTTCCAATGAATGCATGCGGTTCTTTGTGGTCTCTTCCGTACCGAATACGGCCTTGATGAGATAACCGACAACGAATGCCGAATACATGATGTTGATGCCTAGGATATAAAGCAGACCGCACGTCATAAGAAGCGCGGTGAAGCTGAGCGAATAGAAAGTCACGGGCTTCCACTCGCTCTTTATCTGCTTAATGAATCTGGATATCAATGCGATGGCAACAAAGATGCCGATAGTTACAAGAACTATTACGATCATCTCAACGAGCTTTATCTCGCCTGACTGCGCGATCTTCGTTGCAACATTAAGAAGTATCCACAGGCACAGATCCTGGAACGTCGATACGGTAAGGACCGTGTTAGAGAACTTCGTGTTCATGATGCCCATGTCAAAGAAGATCTTCGATATTACCGGGATCGATGTTATCGCCACGCCGATCGCGAATACGAGACAATAAGCCGCATCGTTATTGATGCTTCCGATGAAGTGCTCCTTGAACATTCCGAAGAAAGGTATGCTTCCTGCCATCGGAAGGATCGTCGCACCGATGAAGACGAGGCTTATCGTTTTCGCGTTCGTCTTATCGACCTTGATATCGGTGTTATAGCCTGACAGGAACATCAGGAATATAAGACCCAGCTGATAGAAGATATTAAGGACTTTGCCCTCTTCCGGGTAAGCGAAAAAGACCTGCTCCGCAAACGACGGGAACAGAATGAAAAGGCACGAGCCTCCGAGTATCATGCCTCCTAAGATCTCGCCTACTACTCGCGGTCCCTTGATCTTCTCCATCAAAGTTCCGAAGCAGAACGCAAAGAGCAAGAGCAGCGCGAGTGCAATAAGAGTGATTATTATCTCTTTCTCAGACAGAGTCGCAAGTCTCATATTAAGCCTTCAGGATATCCTTCAGTTTATCGTCTGTTGTAAGAAGCGCCTTTGCCATCTCCCTGTACTTCTCCTCGTGGAGATAAGTGTGACGGTGGGGCTTTACGGAAGGTGCCATATCGATCGCCTTCGCATAATCCTCAGCCTTGAGATCGAGCGTCGCGCAATAGTCCCAGAAACCGGTCTTCGTGAAGATCGTATCTACTCTCTTCCAGCGGTGGTCGCAGATCTTGCACATGATGTAAGTTGCGATACCGACCTGGACGCCGTGAAGCTGGGGGCGCTCGAGGAATGAATCCAGAGCGTGTGAGATCAGGTGCTCACTGCCTGATGTCGGGGCAGAAGATCCTGCGATCTCATTTGCCACGCCGCTCATTGCGAGCGAATCCAGGAGTTCTTTAAGGAAGAGATCTTCTTCGATGGATTCGAAAGGTGTTCTGACGAATGAGTTGACGGCCTTTTTCGCGACCATGAAAGCAAAATCGTTTACTTCGTCATAGCCTAAGTCTTCCTCGTGCTGCCAGTCGTAAGTCGACTGGATCTTGGCGACCATATCGCCTACACCGGAGTAAAGGAATCTTACCGGCGCGCTCTTGATGACGTCAGTGTCAACTAAGATACCATAAGCCATCTTCGCGGGAAGCGACTTCCTGTGGCCGTCAACGATGAGCGATGCGGACGAACTTGAGAAACCGTCAGACGAAGACGAAGTAGGAACGCTGATGAAAGGAATGCGCAGAACATAGCCGATGTATTTAGCCGCATCGATTACCTTTCCGCCGCCCATTCCGATGACCGCCTGGGTCTTGTTCGGAAGCTCAAAGGCAAGCTCCGTTATGTCGTTAAAGTCAACGGTATCCATCTCCTGGTGATGAAGGACCTTGACGCCGGCCTTGTCAAACGATTCGAAGACCGTCTTGCCGAACATGTCCGTAAGCCCGTTGCCGAAGAGGATCACGACCTGTGTAAAGCCGGCATCTTTCAAGTACTCGCCGATATTGGCTGTAACGCCTCTTTCGATCTTAAGGATAGGTGGAATGGAAATCTCGTCTTTAGGCATAAATCATGTCCTCACTTTCTTATCCGATTACTTCAGGAACAACCTTAATGAGTTCGTCAAAACTGTTAATAACAGGCACTTCGGTGTTAATGGTGCCGAATCCGTATTTAGCATGGATAAAAGGCAGACCGGCCTTTGCCGTCGCATCGTAGTCGCTCTGGATATCGCCTACGTAGCAGGCATCAGTAAGCCCGTTGCGCTCTGCTAAGAGCTTTATATTCTCATCCTTTTGCAGGAAGTTATTTCCGTAGCACTCGATGTCTTCAACTAGGTCATCCGGCGTGCCGTAAGCGATGCCGAAGTATCCCAGGAAAGCTTCGATATAACCTGCCTGGCAGTTGCTTACAATATAGATGTGATAGCCCATCTCCTTAAGCTTCCCCCAGGTCTCAACAACGCCATCGTAGAGGATGCCGCCGTTCTCTCTTAAATATTCATTCTCATATTCTTCGCAGGCGTAGCGGAGAGCATCACGCTCAGGACCCTTTTCTGTATATGTGAAAAGGTCATCTGCGATCTTATCCATCGGCTTACCCATGTTGCGCTGGATGTCTTCACGGGTAACTACTTTGTCGGTAAAACCGGCTTCCTGAACCTTTACCGTCCATGACTTTGCAACGTTCTCGGAAGAATCCCAGACCGTGCCGTCCATATCAAAAATAACGCCCTTTTTCATCTTCAATCCTGACCTCGATTCCCAAATATGTGTTTATCTCTTTCCGCGTTCTTAAGAAGTACCTCAGGAACGTTGTGTTTCTTCTCGGCATAAGGATCAACGCCGTAGTCTGCAAACAGGAAATACTTTTCATTCGTGACCGCATCGTCGATCATACGGTTATAGTGGATCCCTGTCCTTGAATATTCTTTAATATCGCACGAAGAATCACCGATGTCACTGTATTTCTTTAAGATCTTATAGGTGATAAGCAGTGCAAACGACACGCCCGTAAAGATCAGGAAGGCAATTCCCATCAGGGACATCATGAAAATGCGCGAATTCAATGCTTCATCCATCAGCTCTGCCTCCTCTTTACAAAATTAAACATCGCTTCAGACTGGGCAAGCTTAAGATTCTTCAATATCCTTCGAAGCCCGTTGAATCCTACGGTAAAACTTATGGTTGAAGTGGCAAGAAGCATGCTGGCACCTGCCGCCCAGAAAAAAGTGACGATCTGCGCTGCTCCGCCCTTTACCACAAAGAAAAGGGACACAATAAATGCTATGACGAGGATAAATGTTGCGATCGCTATACCCCAGACCCGCTTTTGCAGCCACGGCAACGTTCCCGTCACCTTGCCCGTCTGGCCGTTAACAAGGACAGTGTAAGGCTTCCCCTTATATTTGAACGTCAGGAACCACACCGGGAACATCATGTAGACCGGATCATCCTGTATATCGGCCCAGTAGATCGAATCCCTGATCTTCACATTTCGCGCGTTCTTCGGAATGCTCTTTACCACCTCGTCAGCGAAAAGCTTGTGGCATCTTTTCGACGCCGACTCACGGAGATCTATAAGATCCATGTCAGAAGTATTCGAATAAAAGCCATTGAGATAGTCCTCATCGAACTCCCTGGAATCCTCAAGATAGAAGGGTTCCAGCCTCATGCTGACGTCATCATTTAAGATCCTTGAGCCGTCGACGGGGACATTCTTGAACTTAACGTCTCCCGCCCTCGAATAGTATCTTGTCTCACTATGCTTTCCGCGCTTTACCGTGCCGGTTATCCAGTCAGCTTCCTGATAATCCGCATTCAGCACCCAGTACGGAACATAAATGCCTCGCATGTTCTCCAGCTTGAAATCAGCTGCGATCTCCTTGGGAACGATCGGATTATTCTCGAATCTGCTCCTGATCTTCTCGAGCGCCTGCTGCTTGGTGATCTTGAACGGTATGATGCCATCCGGCCTGTATTCTTTTGACACCCTGCTGAAAACGATCGCCGGATTGCCGCAATAAACACAAAACGTCGACGACTCCGAGTCGCTCGTAATGACCTCAGCTCCGCAGTGACTGCATGTGTATACTCTGGTGTCGTAATACTTGGAGTGGACATCGGTATTGATATCACTGACATCTTCAGGCCTGTAACCCGCGCCGCAGTTAGCACACTCCAGCTTCTGCGAAGCCGGATTGAAGATCAGTTTTCCTGCACAATTACCGCATAGTACTGCCATTATCTTTTCCTTTCCTTATTCCATACAAGATAATATAACATAAAGAAAACTTGATTGATAACCTGCAGCAGTTGAGCCCGAGGCAGCAAAGCATCCTGTAATTCTCGCCCTTAAAAAACGTCAAAAATTACATAAAACCGCGTTTTTATGTAATTTTCATCGATTTTTTTGAAGGAAAATTACAAGTCGCGTCCTTGCCAAATGAGAGTTGTGTAGTTTTTGCCTCAATAAAAGGCGGTGCCTTCCAAAAGACACCGCCCACAGAATATTACCATTTTGAATACGGGCATTTCCCGGCCTTTAATGCCGCCCTGATCTCGACATAGCAGCCGCAGGCAAGACATGTGCCCTGATTGAGCTTCTCGCACTCTTTGCAGATATCGAGCCTTGCGGAAGATACATCATCAGGCACCAGATCCTCCGGAGGAAGAGCCTTGAGGCCATCTGTTATGAGCCTGTCGTAGACTTCCTTGCTGTAATCCTTCAGAAGGCACCGCGTGCAAGGCTTGGGCATCGTCAGATCTCGACTTCGATATGCATTACGCTTGAAGCGGGGATCATAAATGAGATCTTGTCACCTTCAAAGCTGATATCGTCGAATGCCTTCTCGAAAACCACGTCAGGCTGATCGAATGTATTGTGATCGTCCATCCTGCCGGCAAGGACTGTGGCCTTAACTGACTTGATCGAAGCACCCATAAGAGTAGATGCGACATCGTAAGCGTCTGTGCAGGAGAGGTTGCCCAATGTGATGTGGATCTTGCCGTCCTTGCCCTTTGATACTGACTCGTGGAGGTTCGGTACCATGTACTGGTCCTCAAGGCCGATCCTGGAGCTGTTAAGAGAGCTCTCAAGAAGCTCGCCGTCCTGATGGCAGCTGAACATCTTGAATACATAGTATGTAGGTGTCTTGACCATCTTATCGCCTTCAGTAAGGATAACTGCCTGAAGAACGTTTACAAGCTGGGCGATGTTGGCCATCTTTACACGCTTGCAGTGCTTGTTGAAGATATTGAGGTTGATGCATGCGATGAGCGCGTCGCGGATCGTGTTCTGCTGATAAAGGAAGCCCGGATTGGTGCCTTCCTCAACGTCATACCATGTGCCCCACTCGTCAACCATGAGGCCGATCCTGCAGTCAGGGTCATATCTGTCCATGATGGCGGAATGCTTCTCGATGAATTCTTCCATTGCGAATGTTTTCGCGAGCGTCATGTACCACTCTTTGTCATTGAACTTAGTGGCAGAGCCCTTGTGATTCCAATCGTAAGGAAGTGTGTAATAGTGGAGTGTGAGGCCATCCATGTAGCCGAAGTTCTGAGGGTATGTGCCCTGCTGTCTGAAGCATTCACGGAGCATTGTCTCGGTCCAGTTATAGTCCTTGTCTGTAGGGCCTACAGCAAGCTTCTTGATCTTCTTGTCAGGATTAAACTGCTTTACAAAAGTCTGATAGTGCTTATAGAGATTTGCGTAGTACTCAGGGACCATGTTGCCGCCGCAGCCCCATGTCTCGTTTCCGACTGCGAAATAGTCGACTGTCCAGGGCTTCTCGCGGCCGTTGGCTCTTCTTAGATCTGCCATCGGAGATACTCCGTCAAAGGTCATGTACTCGACCCATTCGCTCATCTCCTGGACAGTGCCGCTTCCGACGTTGCCGTTAACATATGTCTTGCAACCGAGCTGCTCTGCAAGTTCCATAAACTCGTGTGTACCGAATGAGTTGTCTTCGGTAACGCCGCCCCAGTTGGTATTGATCATCTTCTTACGGGATTCCTTGGGACCTATGCCGTCCTTCCAGTGATATTCGTCCGCAAAGCATCCGCCCGGCCAGCGCAGAACGGGGATCTTCATCTCCTTTAACGCTTCGACAACGTCGTTACGCATGCCGTTTGTGTTGGGAATATCCGAATTCTCTCCGACATAAACGCCCTCGTAGATGCATCTTCCGAGATGCTCAGAGAAGTGTCCCTGGATCTCAGGATTGATGTGGCCAAGTTCCTTGCCTGTGTTGATAAATAAGTTGTACATAGAGGTCCTCTCTTATAAAAGATTTCCGCCGATTTCCGCAAATCGTGTTAAGACACCCTTGCATTATACCAAATATAAAAAGATCCCGAACCGGGTCCGGGATCTTTTAACGTTCAAATCTTTGACCGGACTTGCTTAAGAGTCTTTCCTCTTTTTCTTCTTAAGGAGAATGACCAGCAATACGATGCCGGATACAGTCACGACTGTCACAACAGATGCGATCAGAATAAGCGAAACCGGAAGCGACATCTCCATATCTCTGCCAATGTCCACAACATCAAAAAGCAGTCTGTTCATATCAGTTCTCCCCCGTTTCAGGTCCGGCTGCAACTTCAGGACTTTCCACTACAGCCTCAGCAACAGGAGATGCCGGTTGTTCACTGTCTGTCTCAGCCGCTTTTGCTGCTGCCTCTGCCTCAGTCTGTTTTTTCTTCTTTCTCAAGAGAATGATCAATACCACGGTGCTTGAAATACCTACTAAAGCCACAATGCCCACTATTATGAGAATTGCAGCCAAAAGGAGCACTATAAGCGCTCCTCCGCCCATTGCATCAAAAAGAAGCCAATCCATATCAGTTTTCCTCCCCTTCTGCCTTCGTATCTTCCGCAGCTTCAGGATTTTCCGCAGAAGCCATAACAGGAGTTACCGGTTGTTCTTTAATCATATCATTATCCTGCGCCGCTGCCGCTGCCTGCCCCGCGGCTTCCTGCGCCTCTTCTTCAGCCTTCTTCGCAGCTTCTTCCGCCACGACCTGTTTCTTTGTTCTGAGCAGGATTATCAGGACCACTGCGCTGGCTATACCGCAGACGATAACTATCACAGCTGCAACGATCAACACAAAAAAGAATGCCAATAAATATAGCCCGTCGCCGCTAAGGCCATCGAATAACAGCCAGTCCATATTACTTCTCCTCCTTATCAGGTCTTAACACATACATAGCCAAAAGAAAACATATTGCCGATGTGATGACGATTATCGAGATGTTTACGACGAAACTTCCGCTCCTTACAAAGCTTGCAATGGTGGTGCCTGCAAAAAGTGCAACGGTCGTAACACCAAAGCCTGCTCCGGGCGCGATCTTCATTACTGATATGACCATACCGATCGTCACTGCCATGGTCATGCTGAAGAACATTATTCCGATCAGCGAGACGACCATTATCTTATTTCCAAGGAGCAGGAAAGGAAGCGCGCCGATTATGCTGATTATCGCTGTCTTGCGGATTCCGATCTTGTCAGATAACACACCGCCTAATGCCTTTCCTATCCCCATAAAGACAAACAGGAGCACTGACTGCCAGAGTGTGGTTTTCCAGGCCATCGGAATACTGTATCCGAGATAAGACCTTATCGTAACAATGAAGAAGACCGCGAATATTACTATCAAGGCTTTCCTGCCCGGGATCACATAATTGTAACCGGTGCAGTCATTACATTCTTTGGGATTCCCCTTATATAACTTCTCGCCTATCAGGACCAACGGGAACATCAGAGCGCAGCAAAGTGCGATCCACCAGTATGATATTTCCGTTGACGCAAGGACCTGGCCCAATATGACGCCGAAGGAGCCTCCGCTGACAAATACCGCAACGGGCGTCAGCTTTCCGCCTGAAGTCCTTATCGTTAATTCCGCGCCTGATATGTGAATAAGCGCATTGCCGAGCGAGAGAAGAGACAACGAGATCCAGAAGAGAACTCCTTTTGCATCTGCAATAAAGAAGATGAGGAATCCTGACAGCAGCAAAGGGATCGATATAATGCCCGGCCTGAACTTCTCCAGAAGGTCTTTGAGCGAACCCCAGAAGAACTGCGATACAAATGCCAGAGCGTTATATATCAATGCCACCATCGCAATGAACACGGGATCTTGCACGATCCTGTACAGCATGAAAAAGCACACCACTTCATTGAGCATGTGAATAACAAAATAAAGTATTGCAGCTTTTGTCGATCTTTCCTTGACTGTCACGGTTACTCCTTTCGTCAGATCAAAACTCCGAGTATCAGTGTCGCAAGAGTTGTTCCTATTAAGAACGACACAGCGTTTAATATCAAAGAGACAATAAACGGGTGGAATCTATCGAAATATAAAAGCTTCCTGTATATCAATCCTTCTGTTATCCATACTGCAAGTTCTGTAATGATGATGTAAACGGGAAGTGGAATACCGGTATACGTTGCCACCACTATTTCTCCCAATACCACTATCGGATTTGTCAGAGTGTTCGTAAAAAATATAACAGTCAGATCGAATTTTCTGCGGACACCCAAGATCAATGCCGTTGATTCTTCCAGCAGTAGTGTAACAAGAAGACATATGCCTAATGTGAGAAGGACTTCCTTCATTACGACTATAGTAAGGAAATCGCAAGGATAACGGCGATCGGGGCTGCATAAACCGTATTGGCGATCAGCGAGCACAAAAAGCCATTCAATTTTCGCTCGGTCAATACAAACTGCCAGACAAAGCCTTGAGGAACGACAAGGATTGCATAGCATACAGGTATGCTGACGCATAAACAGCCTATAGGATTGTCAACCGCCATTGCAAAGATAATAACAAGGCCGACGATAAAGGCTAATACTGAAACTGAAATGTGAAGCGTAAACAATATCCAGTGATCAAGCTTCCTTCGAAGGCCGAACAATCTGGAGAAGACTTGTCCGTAGATAAACGGAAATGCGATAAGCCAAAAAGTCAGAAAATACCCCATCTTTTACCCCTCCTGCATTTCATGTCCAATACCTAAATTATATATGATATTCCTTGTCTATCAACACGCGCGGACAACATGCTTATATATTCAGAATGCTTGAAAAAAGAACGATCCCGGATTGCTCCGGAATCGTCAGTAATCAGTGAATAATTTGTGCGCAGGATATCAGTTGCTGAACTCGTAGATTTCCTGGCAAGCCTTGAAGTAATCGTAAGTGATGCTTCTCAAACGGAAAGAGAGGCTCTTGAGGATCATGTCGATCTTTGCAGGGTTTGTCTGGAAGAGACCGGGAAGTGCCTCAGCATTGATGATCTCGACTCTTGTATCACCGACTTCAGCAACAGCTGTTGTGTCACGGCCTTCGCCTGTGAGCATTTCCATCTCGCCGAAGCATGCAACGGGCTCAACTTCCTGGAGCTTAAGCTCGTCTACCTGACCATACTTGCTGTAGATGCCAACCTTGCCGCTGTGGAGGATATACATGCACTTGCCGACGTCGCCTTCCTTGAAGATGATCGTTCCGTAATTATATGTCTCACCGTCTTCTGAACTCTGGACAAGTTGGCCTGCAGCGCGGAGCTCTTCTGCACTCGGACGCTCAAGTCTGAAGTTCTTTGAAGTAAGGTAAATGGACTGCTGAGCCATCTGAGCGAAGAATCCGAGATACTTGTCTCTGGAATTTGTTCTTCTTACGTCATCTAAAGCCTTCTTTGCTTCGTTGCAGTCATCAGTCATCTTCTTGATCCTGCTGCCGAAAACTTCCATGATCGCAAGGATCTTATCAGGATTCTGTGTAAAATACTCATTAAGAGCTTCTGCGGGGATCTCAACAACCTTGACGTCGCCTGTGGCAACTACTGTGGAGCTGCGGGGATATGTCTCAATTACAGCCATCTCGCCGAAATACTGACCGGGTTCGATAACTGCTACCTGAACCTCGTCTCCCTCACCATAATTCTTGTAAACAGCTACATTGCCTTCCAGAAGCTGGAAGAAAGTATTGCCGCTGTCTCCCTCTCTGATGATGATGTCACCATTGCTGAATGTCTTCTCGAATGTGCTCATTTGGAAAACCCCCTTGGTCATATAGGAATGCTGACAAATGCCTTTATATAAGCGATATGTCTCTATTTTCGATTGTATTTTCAATGAGTCTTTTTGTCAAATAGCAATGCTTTGGAAATATGTATTGTGATTTATATATTATATAGAAAACGGCCGGGCTTTATTCTGCCCGGCCGGTGCTCTTAAGAATGGTGGATGCTACAGGACTCGAACCTGTGACCCCCTGCACGTCAAGCAGGTACTCTAGCCAGCTGAGCTAAGCATCCGTTTTTGAACTTTGAAAGTATACCTTGTTTTATTCTGTTTGACAATCTGTTATTTTTTCTGTCATCCGGCTCTTTTATTAACAAATTGTAAACGGATTTATGAATTATGAATCCGGATCCTTTTGTTACAAAAATTGGTTTTTTATCAGAAATACATCTTTTGTTTGATAATTATGAGGCCAAAACTCCTTTGTAAATCCAAGTAAATTAGGCATTTTACATCAATGTGCACAAAAACATTTTCGGGCGTTTGTTCAAGTACACAAAGTAGGAGAAAATATGAAAAATATGAACACATTGTGAACGAACTATGATATATTTGTTTCATAAGGAGCACTTAAAAATTCGGGGAGGTGTCTTATGAGAAGAATTGGAAAAACAAGAAAGGGTTTTACTCTCGTTGAGATGGTATTGGTAATTGCCATCATCGTAATCTTGACCGGAGTTCTTGTTATCGGTATCGGTTCTTATCTTAACAAAGCAAGAGCAGCAGCTTCATCCATCACTCTGCATAACAGTTCTGTTGAAGCTGTTAATTCAGAAGTCGACGTCCAGCTGTAAACCGATCAATTTATTAATTTGAAGATTAGAGTATTTTGACCTGTCTCAAGGGTGATCAGACATCAAAACCTCTTATCCATAAAAGTGAAGCACGCAAAAAGCCTCCCTAATCTTAGGGAGGCTTTTTGTAGGTATACATTTTTCTTCGATTATTCGAGTACGACCTTCAGGAACTGAGGATTGTGGTCGCTGTTGACAAAACCCAGATCCTTTACTGAATATGACTCGACGCGGATATTTTTCGAGACTATGAAGCCGTCGATCATGTAATACTGCAGTGTATCCTCATTGCCGATCAAAGGCTTATAGAGTGATCTGCATGAAGCAACCTTCGAATCCATCAGGAACTGGCAGTCAGCCTCATAAGGAGATACATCCATGAATGAAGGCTGCCACTGCTCGGGATAAACCGCAAAGTTGTTGCTGACATTGGAGAAGCTCTGGTTGAAGTCACCGCCGGCGATTACGTAATTACCCTTTGCTGTCTCTTCGCGGAATACATCCATGAGCATCTGTGCCTGAGCAGCCTTGCCCTCACCGTCGTCATAAGCCTCAAGATGGAGATTCACGATTACGAGTTCCTTGCCGCCTTCGACAGGGATCCTTGTGATAAGAAGACATCTCTTAAGATTGAATGTTCTGACCGGCCATGAGAACGGACAAGGAAGCTGTACTCTTGTTGCCGATGTCGTAGGATATTTGCTGAATGTCGCAATACCCGAATCGATCTTACCCATAGGAGGGATCGGGAATGGTGCATAGACATCCTTGAAATTGTTTGCGAACGCGCTGTTGTTATATCCCGCACTGAAGAAGAACGAAGTCTCATTTAAGTGATAGCTTCTGTCACTGTTCAAGTCGATCTCCTGTACAAGAAGAAGATCGGGATCGTTCGCCTTTACTTCATTAACTATCGCATTGATATTCTCTCTGACTCTGGCTTCATCTGCGGAGTAGACCATCTTGCCGCCATCCATAAAGAAATCGGCATTATCGCCCAATGCAGCATAACCTATGTTCCAGGCCATGAGATCGATCGAATCACCCTTCTTAAGTGCCTTCTGCTGAGGGTTCATGGATGTGATCTTTACATCTTCTGTATCAGCGGGTTTGTATTCCACGGCCGTAAGCCAGGCAAGCAATGCGCCGACCAATACCACGAGGATGATTACGATGACTAACAGCACTTTAAGAATAGTCTTGATAACCTTCATAGCAACGCCTCATTCCATAAAGAATATACTAAGAAGTATTATAAACTATTTTTTACATAGAAATATTAAAAGGACATTTCAAAACAAAGGATAGTATTACGTTTACCTGCCTCTCTCGTCGAGCACTTTCTGGATCCTGTCCTGTGCGATCTTAATAACCGAATCAAGATCCTTCTGCCCCAGGAAGTAAGCCGGCATCTCT
>JAEFBA010000139.1 GCA_016292145.1 Saccharofermentans sp. | reverse complement strand
CCCGATTAGAATGAGAGACCGGCTTCTCTTGCCGCCTCTGCCAAAGCCTGTACTCTTCCGTGATAGAGATATCCGCCACGGTCAAATACTACGTCCTTGATATCCTTGGCAATTGCGCGCTCACCGATAAGCTTACCAACTGCTTTAGCTGCCTCGATGTTGCTGCCAACGGATACGGAACCCTTGATCTCCTTGTCGAGTGTGGAAGCACTTACAAGTGTTGTTCCGTTTGTATCATCGATGATCTGAGCGTAAATGTGGCTGTTGCTTCTATATACGCAAAGACGAGGGCACTCTGTCGTTCCGGAAATCTTCTTTCTTACACGAACATGCTTTCTCTTACGAATCTTGTTTTTATCAATTCTACCAATCATGTTGAATATACCCCCTTTGCGCCTTACTTCTTAGCTCCGGTCTTACCTTCCTTAACGATAAGGTGCTCGCCGGCATACTTGATACCCTTGCCCTTATAAACGTCAGGAACTCTGAGAGAACGGATCTTAGCTGCTGTCTCGCCGACAAGCTGCTTATCAGCTCCCTGGACCAAAACCTGATTATCTTTTACATCGATTGTGATGCCTTCGGGTTCAACCATCTCGATAGGATGTGAATAACCGAGGTTGAATGTAACCTTATTTCCAGCCTTAGTAGCTCTGTAACCTACACCATTGATTTCCAGTGTCTTTGTGAAACCCTCGTGTACGCCTGTTACCATGTTCTGGATGAGAGCTCTTGTGAGGCCGTGGAGTGATCTGTGATTCTTATCGTCTGAGGGACGAGTAACAACGATCTGGCCATCCTCCAGCTTAACTGTGATGTCGGGATGAACATCAAGTGAGAGCTCTGCCTTGCCGCCCTTAACCGTTACGTGCTGGCCGTCGATCTTAACATCAACGCCTGCAGGAACGACTATGGGCATTCTGCCGATTCTTGACATAAATTTTTCCTCCTGCTCTTAAGATTTAACCGTTGGGCCGGTATGCCGCCTGTGCCCAAGGCTTTTCAGAGATGTATATATTTTAAGAAGATCCCGTTTTCGAGACCTTCCCAAAATTACCAAATATAAGCGAGAACTTCGCCGCCTACACCAAGCTTTCTAGCCTGCTTATCAGTCATAACACCCTTGGATGTGGAGATGATAGCAACGCCTAAGCCGTTGAGTACGCGAGGCAGATTCTCCTTGTCCGCATAAGTACGAAGACCAGGCTTGGAGATTCTCTTGATTCCGGAGATAACCGGCTTTCTGCCCGAATACTTGAGTGTGATTCTGATAACACCCTGAGTATTTCCCTCGAGTGTCTCGAACTTCTCAATGTATCCTTCATCAAGGAGAATCTGAGCAATAGCCTTCTTCATGTTGGACTGCGGAACATCAACTGTTGCGTGTCCAGCAGTACCGGCATTGCGGATTCTTGTAAGCATATCTGCGATTGCATCTGTAATCTGCATAATTCTTCCTCCTGTTAAATATGGACAGTTCTAATTCTTAAGAAAGAAAACTGTTACCAGCTTGCCTTTCTTACGCCCGGAATCTCTCCCTTGTATGCCAAATCGCGGAAGCAGAGACGGCAGATGCCGTACTTACGGATATAAGCATGAGGTCTTCCGCAGATCTTGCAACGGTTATGCTGCTGAGTGGAAAACTTGGGTGTCTTCTGAGACTTAAGAATCATTGACTTCTTTGCCATGTGTTATTCTCCTCCAAATTACTTGCGGAAAGGCATGCCCATGAGCTTCAAGAGCTCGAATGCCTCTTCGTCTGTTCCGGCAGTAGTAACAATGATGATGTCCATACCGCGAATCTTGTCGATCTTATCGTAGTCGATTTCAGGGAACATGAGCTGCTCCTTGATACCCATCGCATAGTTACCGTGACCGTCGAAAGAATTGGGATTGATTCCGCGGAAGTCACGTACACGAGGAAGAGCAAGGCTTACGAGCTTGTCGAGGAAGTAATACATATTATCGCCTCTCAAAGTAACCTTGCATCCGATCTTCATGCCCTCTCTGAGCTTGAAGGCTGCGATTGACTTTGTTGCTGTTGTTGCTACAGGCTTCTGACCTGCGATGATGCCCATGTCGCGCATAGCGCTCTCAAGAGCCTTCGGGTTATCCTTAACCTCACCAACACCCATGTTGAGGACGATCTTGTCGACCTTCGGGATCTGCATAGGTGAGCTGTACTTGAACTTCTCCTGAAGTGCGGGTGCTACTTCGGAAATGTACTTATCCTTTAATCTGGTCATTGATTATTCCCCCTTCTTAGCCTTAGAAACCGTATCGATGACCTCGCCGGATCTCTTAGCGATCCTGGACTTGGAACCATCTTCGTTGATACGGTAGCCAACTCTCGTAGGCTTGCCTGTCTTGGGGTCAACGAGCATTACGTTGGATGCATCGATGGAACCTTCACGCTCAACAATTCCGGAAGGAGCTGTCTGTGTTCTGGCCTTCTGATGCTTCTTGACCATATTTACGCCTTCAACGTAAACTCTGCCCTTCTTCTCATCTACCATGAGAACCTTACCCTTTGCGCCCTTGTCCTTGCCGGAAATGACAATGACCTGGTCGTCTTTCTTTACATGAACACTACTCTTAGCCATGTGTCTAT
>JAEFBA010000070.1 GCA_016292145.1 Saccharofermentans sp. | reverse complement strand
ACTTCATAGTTGACAAACAATCGGTCTAGTTCTATCATATGAATAGAACATTTGTTTGTTGTTTAGGGAGCCGGAAAGATTTCAGAATTGAATGAAATCACTGCTGCATATAAGAAATTATCCTTCACTGATCATATTGTGTTTTAAACGCCCCTTTCCAACAATGTAAATGTACGCGATGACAATTTAAAGGACTTCCTTATTGAAACACGTATTGCCGATGGTAATGCATGTATCTATTGCGAAGGCTTTTATGTCGTTAAGAACGGAAAGCGTAAAGATGGAGTACGGCGTTTCCTTTGTCGTGATTGCAAGAAGTCTTTTATCCCTAGTTCCTGTTCTATCACATCAGGCACAAGAAAGAACTTGAGTGTATGGCTCAGTATCTGAAATGCATGTCGGATAAAAAGACTCTTAAGGAAACTGCAAAAGAATGTTTCATATCGACAAGACCGCCGCTTTCATTCGTCACTTAGAGATAAGGGGTATGTAACATGATACTCTCGGAAGAACACAGAATAAAAAAACATAACAATAAGAAGCTTCTTCACGAGATAGACGATTACTGCTATAAAGTGAAGAACCTTTCCAACAGCGTCAACTACCTAATAAAACAATGCTACCGTATCCACACGAAGATAAAGAACGGTAAGACACTAGAAGAATGGGAAGATGAACTTATCAGAGCGATAAACAGCGGCATCGCGGAATACAATTTGGGCCGCGCTGAAGTCAAGCGGTTACATTATATTGATGCCGATAACGGATACATAGCCGATGCATATTTTCTTAGTTGGTATCTAAAAGGAACGGAAGTATATAAAGAAGTTCCGTATTCAACATGCAGCCAGATATGTATACAGGAGAAATGCAGAGAGTGGAAGTCGTTCTACAGGTTAACAGCAGAATACGGGAAAGATTCGAAGAAGTTTAAAGGGCATCCGCATGTACCGGGATATCTCGACCCGAAGACAGGAAGAGGTTCTCTTGTTATCACCAGTCAGAACTTCAAGGTGGATGAAGAAGGTAAAGTAACCATGCCCAAGTTCCTCAGTGGCATACACATCCGTGCAAGGCATGGGAACGTGAGGCAGATACGGATAAAGATGTTTAAGGACTCCATACTTATCAGTCTTATGTATGAGAAAGAAGAAAAGACTACAAAAGGGACAAAGGTTATGGGGATAGACTTGGGAGTAAACAATCTCTTAGCAGCCGCATGGAATTCTGAAGACAGACCTGTGATAATCAACGGGAAACCGCTGAAATCAATAAACCAATACTACAACAAGGCAAAAGCGCATATGCAAAAGGAGGCGAAGATATATAACGGAAAGAACAGTACCAAAAGAATGAATAAACTTACGGCAAAAAGGAATCGCAAGATAAAAGACTACATGCACAAAGCAAGCAGGAAGATAGTGGAACTGGCAGTTTCTTCAGATGTAGGACTCATAGTGATAGGTGCAAATGAGGGATGGAAACAGAAGGTACACATGGGAAACATAACAAACCAGAACTTTGTATCCATACCATATAAGACCCTTACTGACATGATCGCATACAAAGCAAGACTTGAAGGCATTGAGGTAAAGACTGTACGTGAAAGTTACACGAGCGGCACAAGTTATCTTGATGGAGAAAAGCCTGACAGAGCTCACTATGACAAGGCACGAAGAGTAGAACGCGGTCTATTCAAGAGCAACAGCGGGATAATGATAAATGCAGACGTAAATGCTGCATATCAGATGATGAAACTAGGTGACACAAGAGCAATTCCCATTAAGACAGGAGAACAGATAATCAAGATAAAAGCAGCCTGAATTAGATCAGGTAGAGGCATCAGGCTAGTGCCATTAAAGAGCCGATATGATACTATTCATTTCGGAGATTTAAAAATATCAGTCACAAGCTGGTAAATAGCCATCGAGGAAAATGAAAACCCCAAGCAGGAGCTTACCCTATGATAAACAAGAAACTGGCCCCCGTGATCCTTGCTGCATCAATATTGCTGCCTCAGCTGTGCTCATGCAGCCTCATTCCTGACCCTGTCGCACAGACAAGCCTGCCTACCATACCTGAGGAATCCTCCTCTGAAGTCACGACCACCGCTTCTGAGACGACTATTGAGACGACGGAGCCTTCAGCCGAGGAGCGTGTAATAGTAAAGACTCCTGACGGCAAGACCGTGATCGATACAACCTATGTCCGCACCATAGCTGACGTTACACCCGAGATGATGACCGCCGATTACTGGATCAGCGACGCCGACAACGAAGTCCTAATGACGCCTGATGAGATCACCGAATTCAACTATAACAACAGAGCCATAATAAAGGCCGCTGACAACAAAACAATAATGCCGCATCTGGAAGACTTCACTGACACCTTCGACGGCAATATCTTAAGGACTTTCCTTAATGACAATGCGAATTCGGTTCCCAAGGATCCTGCGAAAATATATCTTAACGGCAAGCCTACGACTGCCGAATACTGGCAGAACCTTGTAGCGCTCTCAAATATCGACGCCGTGCCGGATTCGGTCCCGGTAAAGTACGGCTTTACGACCAAGCGAATGACCGTAAGGATGTTCCCCACGGAAGACCGTGTTTTCGAGAGCGCGTCAGATCAGTACTTTGATTCGCTCCTTTACTCGGAATGCATGCCCTACATGCCTGTTGTCGTGCTTCACGAGAGCACGGACGGTGAATATCTCTATGTTGTTTTCGACAGCTTCTCCGCATGGCTCAGGAAAGACGCGGTAGCGCTCTGCAAGGACAGGAAAGACTGGGAAGCAAGGCAGAATCCGGGCCAGTGGCTCGTCGTAACCGAAAGAGAGATCAGGCTGGGCAACGACCCTTACAGCCCCCTTACAACGGACCTCGTCCTCCCAATGGGCACGCGCATGGAGCTTGTTCCCGCCAAGAACGCTCCGAAGACCATCAACCAGAGGAGCACTTACGGCAACTATGTGGTTAAGGTTCCTACAAGAGGCAGCGACGGGTTTATCAAGGATGAACTCGTTCTTATCCCGGTCTCGGATGACGTCAACGCAGGATATCTTCCTCTCACGTCCGCAAATATCGTAAGACAGGCATTTAAGCTCTTGGGCGACAGATACGGCTGGGGCGGTGACCTTCAGGCCAACGACTGCACGGGCATCACAAGAGAGATCTACCGCTGCTTCGGCGTGCTTCTCCCCCGCGTAGGCCAGTCAGCCTCAAAGGGCGTATACAAAGTCGATCTGACCAACATGAAAGAGAAAGAAAAGCTCGAAGTGATAAATAATCTTAAGCCCGGCAGCCTAATCTCCTTCCCCGGCCACATGACTATCTATGTCGGCACTAGAGACGGAAAGCCCTATGTAATAAGCGCCTGCGGCACATTCGTTGCGCCCGCGCCGGGCTCTGCTGAAGCAATACATCCCGAGAGTGTCATCCTCAATACGCTCTATGTAAGAAACAGGAGCCTCGTGACATGGCTCGACAAGTCGACAACGGCGCTGACTTTGAAAAAAGCCGCACCGGAAGACGCTGAAGCCTGAAGGCACCACGACTGTAATTGTTGCCCCTTTTTTTCATCAACAATTATATAAAATCGCCTTTTTATATAATTGTTGTCCATTTTTTGAGGCCACAATTACAGTAATTATATTCTGCACCGCGAAGACCGCTTACTTAACGATCTCGATATTATCGACGCTCTTATGCGACCAGTCGTTTGCAAGGTTCATGTTCTGCCAGTCAGCCCTGTGCGCGCTGAAGCTTATGGTCAGCGTGTCGCCCTTTGCAAGAGAGCCGCTTCCTACAGTTATCGTCAGGCACGTGTCGCGGTCTTCACCCGTCGCGGCTGAATATGTTCCCTTAACCTTATCGGTCAGGGCAGTATATTTGCCTGATGCAGAATTCATCGCAGCGTGATAGCAGTCGAAAACCATCTCCCCGCCGTCTTTCGTGAAGTAGTAATTGATCTTTATCTTCGACAGATCAACTGTGGTATTGCCGTTGTTCGTAATCTCCAGTGTGCCTGCGATCGCATTTGCATTGGAGTTGTTATTGTCGTAGTTCATCTTGATGCTCAGATCGCCTGCAGATGCAGTTCCGGAGCCCCCTGCAGCTTCAGTCTGCGTTGAAGCACCTGTCTCATTTGAAGGCACTGTTCCGCCTGCAGATTCACCTGAGCCGGTGCCTTCCTGATCAGGCAGAGTTCCGAATACCGGCTTGCCGTCATCAAGCAGCACCGCGCCCTTGCTGTATGAGAAGTCATTGCCGTTATCCCATGCGCCGTTGGGGCTTGTCATCCTTACCTGGATCTCCGACTTATATTGCGACTGTCCGCCGGGTCTTAAGCTGCCGTCATCGAAAACTACGGACAGATAGTAAATGTGGTTTTCCTCATTCCAGACCTTAAGTCCGTCGACTCTTCCCGACTGCATGTAATTTGTGGAGATCTTGACTCCTGATGCATCTCCGCCTGCCTTATATACCTCGGAGAGGTCGACATAATATCTGAATTCGAGCTTGTCGGAAGCTCTTGCGGGCCATGCAGTCTTGTTATATATGAACGCTTTTATCTCTGCAAAATCATTGCCCTGTACATTGAGGCTGCACTCTGCAGAATACTCGTCTGAAGGAACTTCCTCCACCGCGCCGAAATCGATAAGCGTCTTGCCGTGATACTTTGAATACATCGCTGCCAGAAGCCCCGTGAATCCTGCGTTATAGTCGCAGGCAACCTCGTTCTTGCAGTAATCGGTTACTGTATCCGTATAGCCGTCTGAAGCATCAGGTCCTCCGACCAGAGCACCGTACAGTGTATGCCTGAATTCGGAAGGCTCGTTCATGTTGTCGCAGTAAGAACCCTGACTAGTCCTGTGGTGTGGATGTGAGGGCGGATTCTCGCCAAAGCCTACGACGTAGGATCTCCCCGAAGAACCCAATGCATAATCAGCCTGAGATACTGCGAAATCCCAATATACCGATACCTTGTCCTTTGGACACCCGTCCCATCTGCTGTATACCGCGGCAACATAAGCCGTAGTTGTCGCATACCTTAAAGAACCCCACTGGTCGAGCCAAGCAAGACCTTTGGGAGAATAAGTTATCTTCTTTCCGTCCGAAGTGCCGCAGGACCAGAAATCCAGGTGCTTCTGGATCTCATCCTTATAGGCTTTATCGCCGGTAATCTTTGCGAGCATCAGAGCTGCGCCGATATGAACATCGTCCCAGCATAGCGCCCAGTCAAAATCGTGGCCCGCCTTGGTAAAACAGCTTTTCGCATTATCCAGATACTTGCTGTCGCCCGTCGCGGTATAAAGCCAGCAGCCGGCCCAGGAGAGCTCATCGTAGAAGCCGCTCCATGAATTATAGAAGCCGTTTGCGGCTGTGTAGCCTGCATCACTTTTCGCAGAATCCGAGAAAGCATAGAGGCTCTTTGCGTGCTCCAGGCAGAGCTTGGAATATTCTTTGTCAGTATCCTTGAAGACAATAGAAGCGATGGCCAGAGCGGCCGCTGCTTCACCGGTAACTGCAGAACCGGGATTATCTTTCGTGACCTTGTAAGAAGGCCTGTTCATGGTCATGACCTCACAGGGGCCCCACCATGAGTGATCGGCATTTCCGTCACCTACCTGATAGTAGAAGACCTCGTCTTCAGGGTGGCACTTGATGAGATAATCGGTGACCCACTTGATGTCTCCCAAGATATATTCATACTGGCCGCTCTCTTCATAGGCCTTTTTGTCTTCTATGACTGACCAGCCGAGCATGGCAGCGGAATATGCCATCGGCAGATTGAACTTCACGTTATCGCCTGCATCGTACCAGCCGCCTGTCAGATCCAGATTATTATCGGCGCCATCCGTAAGGGCGGAATCACCTCTCCAGTTGCATCTTGTGTTTTCGGGGAGCTTGCCGCTTCTCTGCAGCTCATAAAAGAGCAAAGACTTCTGCAAAGCTTCGCCGTAGTTATAATCTCCGGTTCCTTTGATGCCCTCATAGCCTTTTCCTTTTTCGTTAAGGTCCTTAACTGAATGACTGCCGCCGGAAACGCCATTGTATCCGCCGTTATCAGAAGGCTCCGCGCTCCCGGTCACGGATGAAGCAACAGTCTCTGATGTATTGTCAGATCCTGTTTCGGGTTCTTTATTGCAGGCTGTCAAAAGGACGGCGCCTGTAAGTATCAGCGCAATGGTTCTTATGGCTTTCTTCATATGCCCCTCCGAAAAGTGATAGCCACATTATAGTACAGACCGGCTTCTGCTGCCTTTGCGGCAATGCTTTCGAACACATATGCAAATCATTGTTTATCTTTTACTTGTACGATATACTTGCAAATATATAAGGGGGATAGGTTTTCTTAATTCTCCGACGTAACCTGACAGCCCGGAAACATTACAAAAGTGAGGAATAGATATGATTTGCTCCAATTGTGGAAAAGAGATCGAAGGCGGCAAGTTCTGTCCTTTCTGCGGAACCGCCGTAGAGACACCCGAAGCTCAGGCTGAGGCACTTGCAGAGGAAGCTCCTGCAGCTGAAGAAGCACCCGCTGCCGAGGAAGCTGCAGAGGCTACACCTGCCGAAGAGGCTCCCGCTGAGGAACCGGCAGCTGAAGGACCTGCATCTGAGGATGCTCCCGAGATCGAACAGACACCCGCTTCTGAAGAAGCCGCTGCTGAAGCTGCTCCTTCAGAGCCTTCAATATTAGAGCCTGTTGAAGCTATCTCATCCGAGGTAACCGAAACAGCTCCCATCGAGAATCCGACGGAAACAGTTCCTTCGCCCATCGATGCAGCGCCCGCACCCGCACCTGCTCCCGCAGAGGGTCCTGCTGCCGAGCCTGCAGCTGAGGCAGCTCCCGTTGCTGCTCCCGTTGAAACTCCTGTTGCAGCCGCTCCGGTTGAAGCAAAGCCCAAGAAGTCAAAGAAGCCTTTGATCATTGCGCTCAGCATCATCGGTGCCGTTATAATCCTGGCAGGCGCCGGCGTCGGCATCTTCTATTACCTGCTCGTACAGAAGTACAACAAGGCTTCAGATGCTTTCGATAACGGCGATTACGAACAGTCTTTGCAGCTCTACACAGAACTCAAGACTTTCAAATTCAAGGATTCGGAATACTGGGCTGAGTGCTCACAGGTCGAGCTCGACTACCAGAAGGTAGACGGACTCATTGAGCAGGAAGATTTCGACGGCGCCATCACAATCCTTGACGAAGTCATTGAATTCTATGAGGGCGATTCCAAGAGCGATGATGCACTTGCACTTAAGACTGAGTGTGAGACAGTCAAGGAAGCTTTCGCAGATAAGAGCGCAAAGAACTATTTCGAAGCCAAGAACAAGTTCACAGCGCTGACAACACTTAAAGACAAGTATGCAGTTCAGGTTAATCTCTGCGACGCACACCTGGCAGAGAACAACAGAGCATGGATGACTATCATCGCAAATCTCTACGGCATCCAGTCAAACGATCTCGCTCTCGCATACATCAAAGCGCCTAAGACCGATAACGATAAGTTCATCAGCGAGGCTTTCGATAAGGGAACAACAGACTACGATAAGATCACAAGCATTGTTAAGCCTGCAGATGATGAGCAGAAGGCTCTTCTTGAGACCGCGATCAAGGGTCTTAAGTACGATAACGCCGTTCAGCTTGTTGAGAAGCTGGATTTCGAGAAGGCCATGGCGATCTTCACTGAACTCGGTGACTTCCTTGATTCGAAGGCACAGTACGATTCAGCAAAGGGCAAGATGGACGAATTGAATAAGAAGTACGATGCTGCCCAGGCGCTCTACGATAACGGTGAATACTACAAGGCAATGGTTGCATGGAATGAGATCTCCGAATGGAAGGATTCTGCTGACAAGGCAAAGTCCTGCAAGCAGACAATGCCTGACAACGGCTCCATGAAGAAGGGCAGCGGCTCCATCTCCATGAAGATCAACGCACCTTCAAGCATCAATGCGCTCTTAAGAGTTTATAATTCCAGCGGCGAAGTAGTTGCTCAGACATTTATCGCTGCAGGAAAGAATACAACGATCAAGCTTGGCGCAGGCACATATACGATCAAGGTTGCTTACGGTACCGAATGGTACGGCGAGAAGGACCTCTTCGGTGCAAAGGGTGCTTACCTCCAGCTCAAGAACGGCACAAGTGAGACCTTCTCGCTTAAGAAGAACTACACATATACTCTGACACTCCAGTCAGGTACAAGCGGCAATGTCGGATCCAAGACGGTATCCGGCGGAGCAGAAGGAATGTAATAGTTCTGCACAAATTAAAACTTACGGGGCTGTCTCATATGAGGCAGCCTCTTTGTTATAATCGAGCTATAACTTGATAAAGGAGTTCATTCATGACAGGCCCTTCTCCCATTGATGATCATAGACTAAGATTCGATGATTTCGATAATTCCGATCTGTTCGCGAAAAAGCCCCGCCTCCCTGCCATGGGCTGGAACAGCTGGAACGCTTTCGGCAGCGGCAATACCGAAGAGCTAACAAAAGCAATGGTGCTTAAGATCAAGGAATTAGAGCTCGATAAACTCGGCTACTGTTATGTGGTGCTGGACGACGGCTGCTACCACCCTGAACGTATTAACGGTCATCTGACATCAGATGAGATAAAGTTTCCTTCAGGCTTTAAGGCAATGGCAGATCTCGTGCACTCAGAAGGCCTTAAATTCGGAATGTATAACGACATCGGAACGAGGCTCTGTTCGGGCGCGGAAGTAGGCATTTACGGTTATGAAAAGACCGACTGCGAAGACTACATCAAGTGGGACATAGATTTCATCAAGGTCGATAACTGTTATTACATGTGGGACAACGCTACGTTCGCAGATCCGGAGAACGCGAAATATTCATTTGCTCCGAATATAAAGAGCATTGAAGTTGACGGCATAACTTACGATGCCATTTCTGCAGAGATCACAGGCACGAGAGCTGAAGTTAAGGACAGCTATGTAACTTCCATAGGTACCTTTGACGGGACTGCGCCTGACCACTCACCTGCCGGACCGAGATCAAGCGAACTCATATTCGAAGTCAGATCTTCCGAAGAAGGGATCAAAGACCTCTTCGTCACATATGCCTCAGGCGCTGCAGAAGGCACCGGACAATGGCTCCAGGTCGCCGTCGGGGAAAAGATATATTTCGATGCACTCGTGGCTCCTACGGAAAATCAGGAGGCATTTACGGTATCCCCTGCCATTCAGGTGGAGCTTAAAGAAGGCATTAACAAGCTCCGCATAATGAATCACAGAAGACAGGAGAACACACTTGATTCATATGCCAGGATCAGGCGTGAATTAGAACAAGCCGGCAACAGAGATATCGTCTTCTCGATATGCGAATGGGGCAAGACACAGCCTCAGAACTGGGGACACAAAGTCGGCAACTCATGGCGCATCTTAAATGACATAACCTTCCAGGTCGGATCAGACGGCAATAACGGCACTGCCGCATGGGAGGGCGATTATACCACGTCCATTACGTCGCAGTATAACAAGGCGGTAATAATGGATGAGTTCGCGGGACTTACAAAGGGCTGGAACGATCCCGATATGCTGGTCATAGGAATGGACGGCATCGATAACATCATGTGCCGTTCGCATATGGCCATGTGGTGCATGATGAACTCTCCCCTTATGCTGGGACTCGACTTAAGAAGAGTCACCAAGGGCGATGAGATCTATAACATCATCGCCAACCGGGAACTGATAACGTTAGACCAGGATCCTCTGGGAGTGCAGGCCAAGCGCATATTCACGACATATGAATGCTCTGAGCCTGACAAGGAATATATCAGGGATAACGACAGGATCGATATCCTCGCTAAGCCCCTTGCAAACGGTGATATCGCACTCGGATTCTTTAACTTAAGTCAGGAAGAAAAAGATGTTCCGTCTGTCAGCACCGATGAGATCTTGAATAAGACAGGCGGTAAGACAGTTAATAAAGAACTTTTCGCCAACGCGAAAGAATACAAGATCAAGGACCTCTATACCGGCGAAGAAAAAGAGACTGTGAGCAAAGTCTTCGGCGCGGGAAAACTTGCAGCGTGTGACAGCAAAGTCATAAGGATCACGCCTGTCTCATGACCACCGAAAGCTTCATAAAAGAGCTCTGCCGGAAAGCAGGAATTCCTTTTGACGGCGTTTTCGAGCGCGGGCGCAAAGAAGGCTGGCTTGAAGCCGGAGACGAGGTCTTCAAAGACAGCCCCCTAACAAGAAAGAACGCCGCAAGGATCTGTCACATGTATCTTCTCAAGGTGATGAAGGTCAAGGATCTTGATATGAGCGGTGCAGCAAAGCTTAAGGATCTTTACGACTGCAGGGTGTGCGCGGATCACATAGCGCAGGTCTATCTGCGCGGCATAATGGACGCAAAGAATATAAAGCGTGACGGAGAATTTCTTTGGTTCGACTTGAACGGCGAAGATGATGACACCTATAACAGCAAGGTCATAGACCGCTTGTTACTTGTCCATGTTGGCGATCATGTGCATCAGGATATGGGCAATCCTTGAAAGACCGCCTGAATAATCGGCCTTATCCAGAGCATTATTTATCAGCATCGGATTATCAGTACCGATAACATCGACGTCGCAGCTTACGAGATACTGCACAGTATCATCAAGATCCACTGTCCAGCAGAATACCTTTATTCCCTTCTCGTGCATGGCGCGTACGAGCTCGGGTGTGACATAAGTCTCTTCGATCGTGATGTTGTCTGTATATTCGATGTCGTTAAGATCACCTACAGCGATGACCATGCAGTAACCCTTCGTGATCGTGGGGTCGATCTCCATTACGCGCATGAGCCTTGACGCATCCTGAGCTATTATCATTACGTTGTCGTGCATGCCGGTCTCATTGATAACGTTGATCACGTTTTCTTCGAAGTTCTTGTCAGCAGGATGACCTTTGAGCTCGACCTGAACATTCATGTCGTTTTCTTTCGCGAGCTCTAATGCTTCCCTCAAAGTGCATATGTGGACGTGCTCATATTCACCCGGCATCCAGGGACCGAGCTCGATCTTGGAGAGATCTTCGTATGTGACATCGTGGATCGCAAGGTTCCTTCCGGTGACTCTCTTGATCGACGAATCGTGATTGCAGACGATGACGCCGTCTGATGTCTGATGGACATCAAGTTCGATCCATTTAAGGTTCTCGCTAGCGGCAAGCTCGAATGCCGGCATCGTGTTCTCGGGTGCGTTAACATTATCTCCCCTGTGAGCACACACCAGAGGTCTGTCTACGCTCTCGAAAAGATAAGAATACCTGTAAGTCATGACGCCGATGATGGCAACCGAGACAACTGCAAGTGATACTACAAAGGCAACCGTCCTCTTCATCGAGAAGTGCTTAAGCTCACGGACTTCAGCGGATACTGTCTCTTTCTTGGTCTTGTCGTCCATGAATTTATAGAAGAGTACTGTCAGCGCAGCATTATTTATCGCAGGAGACAGGAAGCTCTTAAGGATCTGTCTTAACGCATAGGTATATGTTCCGACAGCTTCGGATTTGGCTACGACATTGCCCGTTCTGCGAACGAAGGACATCAGCTCCTCGCCGTTTACAACGAGTATCGAAGAGATCGAATTGATCGTAAAATTCAAGATGACCGTCAACAGGAACATATTGAATATGACTTCGATGACGTGCCCCTTGCAGAGTTTTCTGGATTTGGAGCAGCTCTTGAAGAATGATTCCTTCTGCAAAACAAATCCGTTGATAGAGAAGATATAAACCGCAAGGAATAAGATCAGGACCCAGTATAAGACGTAGTAAAGCACATTAAGCCACTTTGTATAATCGATCGTCTGGTTGACAAATCCCGGCAGGATGAGCTTAAAGGTGGAACCCGACAAAGGCAGAAGCTTTGTTAGAGGAACAAGCACCAGAATGAATACCATTATCGGCCAGTTCCTCGGATTAAGGGCTTTCCTGCAGGCTCTGAATCCTGCCATGAACATACAAGTGAGGTTTGTCTCATATCCTGCCTGGGCTACCGAGAATGTATGCAGAAGCCCTGCGATCTCGAACAGGGACAGGAGCGTTACTACGACCGCGAAGATAAGCATCATGATTATCGACAGCGGGTTTAAGAGCACGTGCGTAAGATTTACCGGTGCAATATATGTGACGCCGCTTACGAGCATCATTGCCTTTACAAGGAGTCTTTTAAGGATCGATGTCGTGGCGGCCGTGATTATCGTGCAGAAAAGGATGAAGAGCGCAGTCTCGACATAGTCCTGCGTAAACAAAAGCAGAACACGCTTAAAGAATCTTCCAAAGCCCTGAAAATACTCAACAATGCGGTTTTTCAGGAGCAGGAACACCTTATCGATCTTCTCCATCCTTATAAACCCTTCCCCGAATCGGTCTATATGAATGAATATACGCCTTTTCACCTCTAAATGAAATCTTTTGGTATAATTTCAAAGATTAAGAAAAAAGGTTTCTGAAGAAATAATGAAATACACAAAGATAACAGCTTTTATAACAGTTTTGGCTTTAATATTATGCTTTACGGGCTGCCGCAATAATACTGAAGGCACTTTAGCCCCTGAGACTTCCTCTTCGGCATCAGATACCGTAAATCCGCTTACAGACAACATGTGCGGCGGATACCTTGACGGATATGATACTTTCGAAGTCACTTCAACAGATCTTAATGACGGCGTCTGGGACGACATCATCTCAAATACCGACATAGGAGAGAACAAGTCTCCCCAGCTTTCATGGAAGCCCGTAGAGGGCGCGGCCGTATATGCAGTCTATATGTTCGACACCAATACCAACGGATATCTTCACTGGAGATCAGGCGGAATCACTGAGACAACACTGCCTCAGGGCTTTGCTTCCCCATTGGATTACAACGGTCCTCATATCGGCCACGGCTATACGCATAATTTCGATATCTACGTAATAGCACTTAAAGCGCCTACAGGAAGGCTCAAGGGCACTGTTAACGGACAGAATAAGAAGCTCGGAGAGTTCATTAAAGAGCTCGATACAGATGCCGAAGGCAATACCGGAAACATAATCTCTTACGGCAAGATCTCAGGCCTTTTCACCGACTCCAGATTCAGGGACGGCAAAACACCTGAGTCAACGCCCGTAATGTAAATATCAGACGATATTCTTTATTCCCTCGCAGATTCTTCTTGCAACAAGGGGATTGTTCATCGTGTAGAGATGGATGCCGCTGATATCATTTGCGAGAAGATCTATTATCTGGCTTAAGCAATAAGACATTCCCGCATCGAAAAGCGCTTCCCTGTTGTCCTCATAACGGGAGATTATCTTCTGGAATCTCTTCGGGAAAGAAGCATGGCACAAAGACACCATTCTCTTGATCTGCGCTGCATTTATAACAGGCATTACGCCGGGGATTACAGGAACATCGATATCTGCGATCTTGCACTCATCGTGGAACCTGTAGAAGATCTCATTGTCGAAGAACAGCTGTGAGAGGAGCACTTCAGCTCCCGCGTCGACCTTTTTCTTAAGACTCTTGATCTCGGTGACCACGCTGGGAGATTCCGGATGGCACTCGGGATAGCATGCCCCGAGGAAGCAGAAATCATCTTTATCTTTCAGATAGGAGATAAGATCGGACGAGTGCCTGAAATCATTCTTGGCCGGAATATTCGGGTTCGGGTCTCCCCTTAGGGCAAGTATATTCTCGATGCCTTCGTCTTTTAAGACTCTGGCAAACTCGTCGATCTCATTCCTGTCATAATGCAGGCATGTCAGATGCACCACAGGTTCGATCTTGTAGTCGTACTTTATCTTCTTTGCAAGCTCGATCGTACGGTTGCAGTTAGAAGACCCGCCGGCACCGAACGTGACGCTGATAAAGTCAGGCTTAAGCTCAGCCAGCACTTCGAGCGTCTCGTCGATGTTCTCGAGTTCAGTGTCTTTTTTTGGCGGGAATATCTCGAAGGAAAGACTCCTTTTCTTCTTGTAAACCTGTGATACTTTCATGTTTTATCCTCTGATCTGCTTTGCAGCCGCAACGAGGTTCTTAAGGCTCTTTACAGTCTCTTCAGTTCCTCTTGTCTTAAGGCCGCAGTCGGGGTTGACCCAGAGCTTGTTATCTTCGATCTTTGCTCTCATCTTTGTAAGAGCAGTTACGATCTCTTCTACGGAAGGAACGCGGGGGCTGTGGATGTCGTAAACACCCGGACCGACCTCTGTCTTGAAGTTGTTCTCCTTCAGTGAATCGAGGATCTGGAGATCAGATCTTGATGCCTCGAAAGTAATGACATCTGCATCCATTGCATCGATAGCAGGAATGATGTCAGTAAATTCGCTGTAGCACATATGTGTATGGATCTGTGTCTCAGGCTTAACCTTGCTGTGAACGAGTCTGAACGC
>JAEFBA010000138.1 GCA_016292145.1 Saccharofermentans sp. | reverse complement strand
CGGTGTCTCTTACCCGCCTTGTGAAGGAATGGGTTATAGACATCATTAACGATCCGGCGTTCTCATCAAGGGATATCAGCTTCGAAGGTGATGAAGATATCATCTGTTCCATCGACCCGACGCTTATGCGAAGGGCTTTTACGAACCTTCTGATCAACGCGCTTACGCACAATCCCGCCGGCACCAAAGTCGTTGTTAAGGCTGAGCTTAAGGAGAAGGTCCTGATAACGATCTCCGACAACGGTGCGGGCATTGATGAGAATGAACTTGAACATCTTTTCGACCGCTATTACAGGGGCACTTCAACCTCTCAGAAGCCTGAAGGAAGCGGCCTGGGGCTTGCTATCGCAAAGCAGATAGTGACCCTTCACAAAGGCGATATCAGAGCCTTAAGCAGACCCGGTGAAGGCACGGACTTCGTGATCAGTCTCCCGCCCGCTGACAGCCAAAATTAAGACAGAATTAAGATTGCCTAAAGAACGGCATAAGAAGGACAGTCTATGTTTTTTACATAGGCTGTTTTTATTTGGCCTTCTCGAAAACATGGAGGAATAATATGGAATTAACACTGAAAAATCTCCGCAAACAATACGGTTCGAAGACCGCAGCAGATGACATAAGTATTGTCTTAAAGCCCGGCGTATATGGGCTCCTGGGCGCCAACGGTGCCGGCAAAACGACGCTTATGCGCATGATCTGCGGCATCTTAAGACCAACATCGGGTGAGATCCTGGCAGACGGCAGACCCATAGAAAAGCTTGGAGAGAAATACTATGCAAAGCTCGGATACATGCCGCAGCATTTCGGCTTCTATCCTGACTTCACCGCGAGGGAATTCCTGCTCTATATGGCAGCGGTCAAAGGTCTTGATAAGCGTCAAGCAGGCGCCCGCACTGATGAGCTCCTTAAGACAGTGAACCTTTCTGAAGTGGCCGATAAAAAGATAAGGTCCTTTTCCGGCGGAATGAAGCAGCGGCTGGGCATTGCGCAGGCTGAATTAAATGATCCCGAGCTCCTTATCCTTGATGAACCTACAGCAGGTCTGGACCCCAAAGAAAGAGTGCGGTTCCGCAATCTGATATCGGACCTTGCAAAGAACAAGACCGTCATCTTATCCACCCATATCGTGTCGGATGTCTCATACATCGCCGATACGATCCTTCTGATGAAGGACGGCAGATTCATACTTACGGGATCAGTTGACAAGGTGACAGCCGGCATGGATGGAATGGTCTGGGAAACTGTTACCGACGAGCAGACTGCAAAAGACATCATGAGAAGGGTCCCTGTCGTAAATCTGCATCACGAGAACGGTTATGTAAGGTTAAGGCTCGTAAGTGCTTACCGGCCTGATGCAAGTGCTGTTCCGGTCAGGGCGGGACTTGAGGATCTTTTCCTCTATCATTTCGGCGAAAAGGGCAAGGAGGACGATCAATGAACACGCTCATAAAATACGAATTCCTTAAGATAGCGAAGAGACGCTCCACTCTGATAATCATGCTGGCAAGCATCATCATTACCGCGCTCCTGTTCGGGCTTCCGGTGCTGCAGTTCCAGACATACGATAAGGGCGAATTAAGGAAAGGCTTGGACGGCATCAGATATGAGAGATCCATAATGTCCGGTAAAGATGTCCTCATCACGGACAAATATGCGGCGGAGGTCATAGACGAGGTGAACGGCCTCTTTGAAGACCCCGAAAATGTCGGAACTGACGGTACCGAGAGCTTTCTCATAGGAGACGCATACTGGGAACACATAGCGCCGAAAGAGAGCCTCATCGATCTAATCGCATCTGCCTACGCACGTCCCGGAGAATCAGCAGGATACACTTCGATACCCGGCATTGTTTCAGAAGGCATGGCAGGCTTCGATCAGGCAAGGAAGGAAAAGATCCGCGCAGTTATCGGATCACCTTCGCGGGATCTGTCTGACAGCCAAAAGGATTACTGGCTTTCCATGACTGAGAAAAGCGGCGTGCTCAGGTACGGTTATCACAAAGGATGGGAGATTATACACACGAACTTCGAGCTCCTGATCTTTGCGGTGCTCGCGTGCTGCATGGCCATAGCGCCTGTCTTCGCCGGCGAATACCAGAACGGAACCGATGCCGTGATCCTTGCTGCCAGGTACGGCAAGACCAAGCTCATCAATGCGAAGATAGCAGCATCAATGCTCTTCGGCATCCCGGCATTCCTGATACACGTTGCTGTGGCCTTTGGAATACCGCTGCTGTTCTTCGGCGTTGAAGGGTGGGATCTTCCGCTTCAGGTACTCGGGCTGACGATACCATATCCCTGGACTATAGGTGGCGCCGTCTTAAGGACTGTGGGAGTCATCCTTCTGGTGCTTATCGCCATGATCGCGCTGACGCTTATGCTGTCTGCAAAGATGAAGTCGCCTTTCGCGGTGCTTGCAGTATTGTTGCCTGTCATTCTGGTGCCGATGTTCTTCATGCCGGCCGGAACATCAGACGTATTCAGCCGGATCCTCTTCCTGCTCCCGTACAGGGCGATGGTGCCGGAGATAGGAAAATACATATCCTACAGCTTCGGAAGCGTTACGGCAGGCCTTGCAGAGGTAAGAGCGGCATTCTATCTGATACTGACACTTGTGTTCATTCCGCTGTGCAGGCGTGCGTT
>JAEFBA010000137.1 GCA_016292145.1 Saccharofermentans sp. | reverse complement strand
TGGCTGTTTTAAAGCCTATCAAGCTCATCATCGACAACTATCCTGAGGGCGCAACCGAAGAATTTGACGTAGAGAATAATCCCAAGGACGAGAACGCAGGCACACGTAAGGTATCCTTCTCGAGAGAACTCTGGATCGAAGAAGAGGACTTCATGGAAGTTCCTGCTCCCAAGTATTTCAGACTCTTCCCCGGCAACGAGGTGCGTCTCAAGTCCGCTTATGTTGTTAAGTGCGTATCCTGCGATCACGACAGCGAAGGCAATGTAACTGCTGTTCACTGCACATACGATCCCGATTCAAGAGGCGGCAACACTTTGGACGGCAGAAAGATCAAGTCTACCATTCACTGGGTTGACGCTAAGACAGCAGTTGACGGCGAGATCAGACTTTACGACAGGCTCTTTACCACAGAGCAGCCTGACCTTGCTGACTGCAATTATCTGGACTTCATCAATCCCAATTCATTGGAGATCATAAAGGGCGCCAAGCTCGAAGCATTCCTTGCAGACACAAAGCCAGCTGACAGATTCCAGTTCTTGAGAACAGGTTACTTCTGCGCTGACTCCAAGGATTCAACACCGGATCACCTGGTATTCAACAGAGCAGTATCACTGAAGGATTCCTACAAACCCGAGTAAAACACATTAATAATTCAAGTAAAAGGGCTGTCGTAACAGACAGCCCTTTTGTGTTTCTTCAAAAATGCAGTAAATCAAACAGTTATATAAGCTCCTGCCTGAGCTTTCCACATGTCAGCGTACTTGCCGTTCATAGCAAGGAGTTGCTCATGGTTGCCTTCTTCAACTATCTTTCCATCTTCAAGCATGAAGATGTGGTCAGCGATCCTTGTAGTTGACAGGCGGTGCGAAATGAAGATGACAGTCTTATCTCCTGTCGCACCGAGCATTGCATGGTTAAGCTGATACTCTGCAATAGGATCAAGCGCCGATGATGGCTCGTCAAGTATCATAAGTCCGGCATCCTTATAGAAAACACGCGCGATAGCAAGCTTCTGTGATTCACCGCCTGAAAGATTTAAGCCCTTCTCATCAAACTCCGTTGTAAGCATGGTATCAAGACCCTTAGGGAGCCTCATGGCTCTGTCATAAAGGCCGCTGTCCCTGAGTGAAGATACTATCTTATCTTCGTCAGTATTTTCGAGAGGTGCAAGAACAACATTTTCCCTGACGCTTCCCGCAAAGATGTTGAAATCCTGAAATACTGCGCCTATTGAGTCTCTGTAGGATTCAAGATCGTATTTCCTTATGTCAGTACCGTCAGCTTTGATCGTACCCGAGGTCGGATCGTAAAGGCGCATCAGGAGCTTAACAAGTGTAGTCTTTCCTGCACCGTTATAACCGACAAGAGCGATCTTGCGGCCCGGCTTGATATAAAGACTGATGTCGTTGATTACAGCCGGAGAATCTGGCTTATATGAGAACGATACGTTCTCGAGATCGATCCTCTTTGCATCCTTGGTAGCTTTCTCATCTCCTTCTGAAACGATCTTGGGCTTTGTATCAAGAAAATCCCTGATCTTCTGGATATAAAGACTCGTCTCACACGAAGCGGGATAAGTCTCTGTGAAGACGCTCATGCCGTGTTTCAGTCTTCCAAAAGAATTGTAGAGTATCGCGAGCGTGGCTATCGAAACACTCTTTGTAACAACGGCCATGACGACCAGATATGCAATATAAATTGTGTCGCAGATAAAAAAGTTCGCGATATGCTTTCGCATGAACTCGATAAAGAAACGCTTTCTCGAATACTTCTTATCGATTTCAACTATCTCTTCAGATGCTTTGTCAAACCTGTCATACATTATGCCAGCAACGCCGGGATTCATTCGGAGTTCCTTTGCATAATCGCTCAGGTAGAACATGCGCTCAATATAATTGCGCTTACGCTCCGAAGGATTCCTCTCGATCCTTGCTTTGTAGTTAACCTTAATGAACATCTGGTTAAACACATAGCTCATGATGAATGAAGCAATTACGAAAAGGATCGACGGCTTGTCCTTCAGTATGAAGTAGATACCGTTTGAGGTAAAAGCCGTTAAACCGCTTAAAACACTGATTACAAGGCCTTCCAGCTTATCGATCTGGTTATCGACCTCAGATAAGGCCAAAACCTGGGCATTATAGAACTCAGGATCATCGTAGCAGGAAAGATCGACTTTAGAGGCTCTCTCATAAAGCATTATCTTGATCTTCTCTTTTACTTTCGGACGTTCTTTCTCCATGATGTAGTCGCCCGAGAATGCAGTAAATACCATGCCGAGTGTTATCGCTGCAGCGAGGACAATAATGACCCAAAAGACCTGCTCGAAAGGGTATCCTTTTTCGGCTGCTTCAAGCACGTAACCTATCCCTACCGTATGCTCGAAAAAGATAGACAGCTGTCCTCTGACAGCATCAATCGCAGGTATGATAACGAATGCAGGTGATGCTTTGAGCATCAGTTTCAAAAGAAATAAGTTGTTCTTCAAAACAACGGAGACCGGCTGTTTGGTCTTCTTATCTAAAGGAGCTTTTTGACCATTGCTCATAAGATCACCTCCTCTTCATTTTCTATAGCAAGGTAATTCATCGCCTGACGCTTATACATCTCGCAGTATCTTCCTCCGAGCGCGATGAGTTCCTTATGTGTGCCTTCCTC
>JAEFBA010000136.1 GCA_016292145.1 Saccharofermentans sp. | reverse complement strand
GACCAACTTGATTGACTTGAATACGAGCTCTTCGAGCGGGATTCCGGAGTCATCAGCGACGATTGCCATGATCATGGCAGCGGTCTTCTCATCACAGTTCTTAAGCTTCAATGATCCGGAAGAGAATACCTCTTCGGGAGCAGCAGGAGCAGCGGGTGCTGCTGCGGCGGGAGCTGCCTTAGCGGGTTCTTCTTTAGCAGCGAGATTTGTGATGCCCTGGATGATCTTTCCTGAAAGAGAGATCAGGACATACATCAGGAAGAGCACACCGAATACCACGAGGATAACGATGCCGGCGTTCATTAACATCTCAGGTACGCTAAGATGCTGACCGCGCTCTACAGCCAACTGAATAACAGGATTCATAATCAATCCTCCTTCTTCTCGATGGTGTAGTTAACTGTGTTGGATTCTTTCTCTTCACGAGCAGCGAAGAACTTCTCTGCAACCTGAGGGAAAGCGATGTAGGAGAGGACATCCTCGTCGGATCTTGCCTTGTCGCCAAGTTCCTTCTTTGTCTTCTCAAATGCGGGCTCTAATGAATCGGCATATCTGCCCTGAACGAGCTCTTCAGGCTTCCAGCATCTGTCGATGAGTTCCTGGTTGACTTCGCCCGGTGCTCTGCCGTATTCGCCGCGGAGATAAGCCTTGATCTCCTTGGAGATGTTCTTATATCTCTCGCCTAAGAGAACGTTCTGGACTGCCTGGTTACCAACCATCTGTGAAAGAGGTGTAACGAGCGGGGGATAACCCATGTCCTTACGGACTGCAGGGATCTCAGCGAGAGCCTCGTCGAACTTATCAAGAGCGTGCATGTCCTTAAGGTTAGCGATCATGTTGGAGAGCATTCCGCCCGGAACCTGATACTTGAGGATGTCAGCCTTGATGCCCATGACTGTAGGATTGAGTGTACCGTTGTCAAGGAACTTCTTTCTTACGGGTACGAAGAAATCAGCGATCTCCTTGAGCTTGTCCATATCAAGACCTGAGTCATAGCCGAACTGCTTAAGTGTGTAAGCCATTGTCTCAGTAGCGGGCTGTGATGTGCCGCCTGCCATTGTGGAGATAGCGCAGTCGATTCCGTCAACACCTGCTTCAACAGCCTTAAGGAGAGTCATAGGACCCATGCCTGTTGTGTGGTGTGTGTGGAAGAAGAGAGGTACTTTGATGTTTGCACCCTTGATAGCCTTGATGAGATCATAAGCTTCCTTAGGTGAGCAGATGCCTGCCATGTCCTTGATAGCGATGGAGTCAACGCCCATGCTCTCAAGTTCCTTGCACATCTCAACATACTTCTCGATTGTATGTACAGGTGAAGTTGTGTAGCAGATGCAGCCCTGTGCATGCTTGCCGCACTTCTTTACCTCGTCAATGCAGACTTCAATGTTTCTGAAATCATTGAGGGCGTCGAAGATACGGAAGATATCCATACCGTTCTCTGCAGCCTTGCGGCAGAAGAGTCTTACGACGTCATCGGGATAGTGCTTGTAGCCTAAGATGTTCTGACCGCGGATGAGCATCTGAAGGGGAGTCTTCTTGCAGACTGCCTTGATCTTTCTAAGTCTCTCCCACGGATCCTCGTCCAGATATCTGAGGCATGAGTCGAATGTTGCGCCGCCCCAGCACTCGAGTGAGTAGTAGCCGGCGTTGTCCAAAGTCTCAAGGATGCCCTCGAAATCGGAGAACGGCATACGTGTTGCGATGAGCGACTGCTGTGAGTCACGCAGCACGGTTTCTGTGATTTTTACTTTCATTGAAGTCACACTCCTTGTAATTAAAAAATAACCTTAGTAAGTATATAGGGTTTGCCCAAATAAGTGAATAAGAAATTTTAGGTTTAACAGTCATTTTTTTATGCTTTTTTGGTATTATTTTCGAACCCTTCGAAAAAGGGACGGCAAAGTGAGCTGCAGAACCCTGAAAATTGGCAGTTTACATTCAAAATATGCGGGTGTATACTTAATTGCTCGCAAAGGGGACTTTGTGCTCATATTTGCGCGTAAAAATAAAGAAAGGAGATGTATTGATGCCAACGTTCAATCAATTGGTTAAGTCCGGCAGACAGTCCAAGACATTCAAGTCTGCTTCCCCGGCGCTTCAGTTCTCGATGAATACCATCAGAAATAAGCAGACAAATCTTGATTCGCCTCAAAAGCGCGGCGTTTGCACAGTTGTTAAGACAACTACACCTAAGAAGCCTAATTCAGCTCTTCGTAAGGTAGCAAGAGTCCGTCTTACAAATGGCTACGAGGTTACTGCTTATATTCCGGGAATCGGACACAACCTTCAGGAGCACTCTGTTGTACTTATCAGAGGCGGACGTGTTAAGGACCTCCCTGGTGTACGTTATCACATCGTAAGAGGCACACTTGATACAGCCGGCGTTACTGACCGTCAGCAGGGCAGATCTAAGTACGGCGCTAAGAAGCCGAAGGCTGCTAAGGTTAAGAAGTAATCCCGCGTAAGATTTACGCAGGGGTTGGACATAAGTGATCAGTACATTGTTCATATATGGACATTGCCTGACTGAGACACTTAACACGGTCCACAAGAACAACTGAAACGTGAGTACCTATGGTTTCAAGTTTTAGACAGTAAAACTTTAATAATCATGTTAGGAGGGAAGCAAAGTGCCAAGAAAAGGCAATACCCCAAAGAGAA
>JAEFBA010000135.1 GCA_016292145.1 Saccharofermentans sp. | reverse complement strand
TGACCGTATCAGGGTTACGGATCTCATGGGCCGCGAATAAAAGGATAATAGGAAAAACTTAGGGGAATTAAAATGAGAAACACAAAGATAGTTCATCAGGTGACTTTAAAGCACATGAAGATGAATAAAAAGCGCACGGTATTGTCTATCGTCGGAATCGCGCTGATGGTGATGCTGCTTACATGCGTATTCGTAGGTAAGGACACGGCGTTCAATTATTTTGTCGATATCGGCTCGGCAAAGAACGGTTCTTATCACTATGCCGTATATGACATCAACAAAGACAAGCTCAACATGATCAGGTGTTTTGAAGAGGTTACGGAAGTAGGCGTTACCGAAGATCTTGCTCTTACCGAGTTTGATAAGTCAGCAAATCCCGAAAGACCTTTTCTTAACATAAGAAGGTATTCACCTGATGCAATGAAGTGGATGAACATCAAGGTTGTTGAAGGAAGACTTCCTGAGAATGATCAGGAGATCGTAGTAAGCGAAAGTGCAATACGGGAAGGATCGGCGATCGGTATCGGCGATAAGTTCAAGGCTTCGACTTTTAAGAGATATATCAGGAATAATTCCGATAACGACGGATATCTCGCATTTCCACTTGTCCAGCTTCCGGCACACGAGACAGTAGAACTGCCTTTTAACATGTTCTACATCGATCCTCAGTCGGATGACGGCAAAGCGTTCTATGAAACTCATGAAGAGATCCATGAACCTACCGGTTTTTCACACGAATATACAGTAGTAGGAATAATAGAGACACCTGTCTTCGAGAGTGGGGGGTGTGCGTGGTATGCGGCCATCTCTGCCGTAGATGAATCGACACTTCAGAATGAGACGTTCAATGCGCTTCTTATGACAGATACGAACAAAGAACAGTATACTTTCACTGAAGCCATGAGAAACCTGGTCGGCGCAGAGAATTTTGACTCTAATGACAGTGTTCTTATCTTCTCAGGTAATTCATCAGAGAATGCGCTTAACTTTATCGTAAAGGCTATGCAGATATTCTTCGTGGTTCTTATCGCATTGATATCTGTCATGCTCATATACAATGTTTTCGCGCTCTCATTTGACGAGAGAGCCAAGTACCTGGGCATGTTATCCTCTGTCGGTGCGACCGGCAAGCAGAAGAGAAGTTCTGTTTACTTTGAAGCATTTGCGCTTCTTATCCCGTCTTTGCCGATTGGTTTTATCGCCGGTCTCGGAGTCGTTAAGGCAGGAGCAAATTGGGCAGGCCCGATGGCACAGAAACTGTTTAACTTTGACGGTTCTGCCGTGCTCGACATGGATCCTGAGCTTTCCATAACTCCTTTAGCTGTTCTGATCATTATCCTGCTCAGTGCTGTAACGGTATTTATATCAGCCCTGATCCCGGCGCGTAAGATCAGCAAGGTAGGACCTATCGAAAGCATCAGAGGCACTAAGAAGTCCGCCAAAACAAGGAATAAGGCAAAGGCAGATCCGGACAGATTTATAAACAGATCAGTTACCGGGATGCTCTCCTCAAGATTTCTGAAGAATGATAAGAGCAAGTCATTCGGAATCATCAGAGCTGTTGCAATATTCTTCCTGGTTACGGTAACGGTATACTTCGGATCATCTCTTCTTATTCTGATGGTTAATTACAAACTCCAGGATAACAGCGTGAAATATGCATGTTCGAAGGACAGAAAGTATGTCGTATCAATGTACGGCTCAAGATATGAAGTCGATTTTGGAGAAATTGCCGATTCAATCAGGAAAACCGAAGGCGTTACAGATATCACAGTCTGCAAAGGTGATCACTGGGCATTATACGTAGATAACGACTCATTAAGTGATGAGTATTGGGATGCATACTACCAGATCGTCAGCATGTATTATCCGGCCGGACAATACAGCAAGGATGACTTCCTGAAAGAATACAAACTGGGATATGACGCCAGATCTCAAATAGGCGTAATCGCTTTTGAGGATGAGGTGTTCAATAAGATGGCAAAAGAAACAAACGCATTATCTTATGGTGACGGTGAGCTGCCATGCATACTCCTGAACAATACTTCATTCTCAACAGACCAATACGGTATTGCCGGTAAGTCTCCGAGAGATTACAAATACATAGAAGTAAATAATCCCTTTGCACCTGAAAAGGGCGGCGTGCTTCCGGTATATCCTGCGGCTTTGACCAGAGATGAAGCTATAGAGCGCGGTTATAATCCGGATGAAATAGATTTCCCCGAGATCGAACTTGACGGACCTGCTGATCTTAAGATCATAAACAAAGTCCAAACTAAAGATATCGGCGGCTATCTTTCCGGTTCAGGCGACATGGCCATATACTTCATCGTGCCTATGAGCGTTGCAGACTATATCGATAAGATCAACGCGACTCCGTTATCGACATTAGTTTTCTTCAATTGCGATAATCAGGACAGCATCAATAATCTTTCTGCTTCATTAGCACAGCTGGAAGACAAAGGCGCAGGTGTACACCTTATGACGACAAGCACCGGCGGCGCTGAATATAAGGAGATCATTGCATATCTTATCAGGATCATACTTATAATATTCACGACCATTGCATCTGCTATCTGTCTGTTGAATGTATACAGTTCGATCTCGGCTCTGACGGTTGCAAGAAGAAAGCATTTCGCGATCCTGAAGTCTATGGGATCAACATTTAAGCAGCTCATAAAGACTGAATTCC
>JAEFBA010000069.1 GCA_016292145.1 Saccharofermentans sp. | reverse complement strand
TGATCTTTTTACCACAAGACTTATATGGCTCCACAGGATCATTGCATTTCTGCCAGTACTGGCAGTGGCAGCTGTTAACTATGAGAAAGGTAATCTTACTGAGGAGTACTGTCTTCCGGCAGTGCTTCTGAGCCTGTATTTTTGTATTAAGTATTTCAAGGGTGTCGAAGCCGGAAAAGGTTTTAAGCACCCGCTTTTGTACTCGCTCTTTTATGGCTTTGCGGTCGGGTTTATCTGCTTTGTCAGGATAACGAATGCAGCGACTGTAGGAGCTATACTCGTTGTTATATTCCTCTTTCTCCTCCATAAAAAGGAGTTTAAGAATGCTGTTTTGAACTTGTTGATGGTATTTTCAGGTTTTGTGGCAACATGCGCCGGTCCTTGTATCTTCTTTTATTCAAAGAACCTTCTCCCGGAAATGCTTAACCAGATGTTTGTTTTCGGTGCCACATATTCGGCCGAGTTTACCTTTATGCAAAAGTTCCAGCGTTCCTTCTCTCATTATGGTCTCTACTTTTTGATCCTTCTGTTGCCTGTGGTTATATGCATCATTTACCGTGAGAAGTGGTATATGATGCTGTTAAGCCTTTTATCAGCGCTCTTACTTCTTGTTGCCGTAACTATGGGCAATGCATTCGCGCACTATTTGATGCTCTTTATTCCGCATGTTGTGCTTGCCGTGGTTATTGCCATTAAGAACGGAAGCGGGGCATTTAAGACCGGGAAGAACATCATCTGTGTGATCTGTTTTGCCCTTTTCTTTTCAATACATGTTGCGAGAGTAGCTCGAAAAGCATCTTCGGTTCAAAATACTTATTCTAATTCCGGCGGGGGTTCTTATGCACAGGATATCGCCTTGCACATTCCCGAGAACGAGCGTGGCAGCGTCTATTGTTTCGGTAATGAATTCTGGTCCAAATGGTATACATCAACAGGAACAATGCCCGCCAACAAATATATGGACTGGCAGTTGCACTATATTAAACTGATGCCTGAGATCGAAGACGAGATTGCGTCACAGCTTGAAAATGACGGCTGTTTGTGGATAGTTGTTCCGACAGAAGGCGAGTCAATATCTGACAAGGTCGATGCTGTCATTGATTCTCATTACGATATTGAATACGCAAACGAGGAATACATTCTGTACAACAGAGTGTGATGACCGCTCTCCCTTATTCGATATTTACTACAGAAAGGTCATCAAGACCTCTCTCGTCGTGGCTCGTGACGATAAGCAGGCGGCCGTTTAAGCGCGCTCTGATGAAGCTGATCGTTTTCGCGCGCGCCTCATCGTCAAGCCCTGTAAAAGGCTCATCCAGGATTACGCAGTCTGAGTCGTGGAGCATCGCTCTGATGACCGCAAGGCGCCTCTTCATGCCGCCTGATAATTCTCCTGCCTTCTTGTTCGGCGAGTCGGAAGGGAGGAGCTTCAGGATAGCGGATGTTGCATCTGTTACCGTAACTCCTTCATTGACCGCGAGGATGTTCGTTAATGCTGTCTCTTTCTCGAAAAGCCTGTTCTCCTGGAAGCACACAGCAAAGCGCGTTCCGGAAGGAACATTCACCTCACCGCCGTCAGGAGTAAGAAGCCCAAGAATAAGTCTGAGGCATGTGGTCTTGCCGATGCCTGAAGGGCCTTTCAGAAGATACATTCCGTCTTCGAAAACAGCACTGAAAGAATCCAATACCTTCTTGTCATCAAATGATTTACTGACGTTCTTAAGTTCGATCATTTGAGCACCTTCTTTACTATGAACGAGATGAGCTTCTCGATGATGAATGCGCTTAAGACAGCAACAACAGTCCATGCGAGCATCTCGGATGTCGCGAGGTTGATCTTCGATCTGTAAAGTCCGTTGCCGATTGATCTTAAGGGCTGTCCTACGACTTCTGCAGTGATGCCGCCCCTGAATGCCATGCCGATCGCAAGAGATATCGCGCTCTTTACGTGCGAGCTTACGGAAGGAAGATAGATATACTGGAACCTTTTCGAAGCCTTCATCTGATATACGGATGCCAGTTCAAGCATCTTGGGATCAGTTACGAGAAGGCCTTCAAGAATGTTTTTGTAGAAGATCGGGAAAGATATTATCGCCGATACGATTATCGTTACGAAGCTGCTTCCGGCCCAGATAAGGGCAATGATGATGAAGCTTACGACGGGGATCGATTTGATCACCGATACGAACGGCGAGAAGAATTCTTTTACGATCCTGATCTTGTAAGACAGGACCGCGAGAATGACGCCCAAGGCCATTCCGATGATGAAGCCGAGTAAGATCTTGGCGGCCGTCATTCCGACGGAAAGATAAAAGGAAGGTTCAGAACCTAAAGAAATCAGGGCTTTGAAGGTCTCGACCGGACCTGACAGGAGGATGTTGTTATTCACAACAAGAGATGCCACCTGCCAGATGACAATCCAGATCAAAACGATCAAAGTTGTCCTGATGTACTTTTTGGTCTTCATTAATTAAGTTGCTTTTGTTGTTATCTCTGTATCTGAGTTGTCGGGCTTATAGAGGTAAAATTCCTTCGGAGGGAGATTTCCGCCTATGGACTTAGGATTGCTCTTATAGAGGACTTCGAGATAAGCAGAGAGGACAGTCTTCATCTGCTGGCCCGTGATGCAGACAACGCCGCATTCAGGGATGGCCTTCTTTGCGAGATCCTCATCACCGATGATCTCTTTTGCAACAACGAGCTTTGCGGTCTTCTTAAGATCAGAATCGATCGCATAAGTACTGAATTCATGCTCCATGATGAACTGTACTACCGCATCTCTGTGATCTTTCAAAAACTCGTTCCTTACGATAGTAACGCCTGTTACCATCATGCCGCCCTGAGATGCGACTGCCCACTCTTTATCGAGTGAGAAAGCGACGTTGAGCTTCTTGTTTTTCGCGCATGCCACAGTTACGAAAGGCTGGGGAAGGATAGCGATAAGGTTGGGGTCTTCAGCGAGCATTGCTGCGACTTCCGTGGATTCTGACTTGAACTCGATCTCGATGTCTTCGTCTGTGATTCCGTTCTTGGAGAGAAGATATCTCAATGAATATTCAGGCGTTGCACCCTGGCCTGTAGTGACTACTTTCTGACCCTTAAAATCCTTTACGCATGTGATGCCCTTATTGCCTGTTACGCAGTAAAGAACGCCTGCCGTGTTGATGTCGATAACTGATACTCCGCCGTTTGTCTTGTTGTAGAGAACGGATGCGAGGTTAGCCGGGATAAGAGCGATGTCCAAGTCTCCTGATACGACCTTGGCTGCGATCTCGTCCGGCTGTGCGGACATTGTGAATTCATAGTTTCCTTTGGCCTTGCCTTTTGCAGCTTCATCCATGAGGTTAACAAGACCTATGGTCGTGGGGCCCTTAAGAGAACCTACTCTGACAACAGTGTTGTCTGTTGTTTTCTGTGCACATCCTGCGAGCATTCCCAGTGAGAGAACTGCAGTAAGTGCTATTGCGATAATCTTATTCTTCATAAGATTTCCTTCTTTCTAATATAAAATCGCTCTGATTATACACTGTTATTCGACAATTGACATTTCTGTTGTATTATTAACGCATTAAAGCAAAAAAGAGGAACGAGATATGTTGGGGAACTTTTTTGATAATTTTGATATTAAATCGCTCTTTGATACGACGACCAGGCTAGGCCAGATCGTAGAACTTCTTATCTATGCTGTTATCGCTTTGGTGGTTACCACGGTAATCCTTCTTATCTACGGCAAGTTCGTAAAAAACAGACTTAAAGCCAAGAACAATCTCACGATCCGTTTCACCCAGAACATCATAAGGGTCGTAATAATCCTCATTGCAGTTATCTGGGTCCTCGTAAGTTCCACGGCAACTACCGATATCGGTAAAGTCCTCTTCCAGGGAACTGCGATCTTAGGTGCTGTCTTCGGTCTTGCAGCTCAGCCTGTATTGGGCGACTTCTTCAGCGGAATCGCGATCACATTGAACAGGCCTTTCGAGATTGGTGACTGGATCGAATTGGAGAACGGCACGGCAGGCGTCGTTGCCGATATCACGCCGAGACACGTTGTATTAAGAAGCCTTGGCACGGTTGAGATCATCATCCCTAACAGCAAGATCAATTCCCTTATGCTCAAGGACACGAGCTTCAAGAAGTTAAGATCCGTCAAGATGGATTTCAATGTCGCATACGGCACGGATGTAGATAAAGCTTCAGAGATCATCAAGAACGAGATAATCAACTCAGAACTTACCGTTCCTGCGAAAAACGATGAATACAGCGAGGTATTCTTTGAAGCATTTGCCGACAGCAGCCTCGTCCTTACGACGATCGTTTACTTCAAGCAGAGCACATCAGGTCTTGCAGTTAAGACTGACGTCAACAAGCGCGTCAACGACGCATTCAACAAGGAAGGCATCGAGATCCCGTTCAACTACGTCAATGTTGTTATGCAGGGGAAGGATTAAAGGCAGGTGTTTCTTCGCATAAGTTAAGGGGTTTTCCGATGACTGAATTAAAGAGTTATTCATGTCCGAAGTGTGGAAGTTATCTTGATGTTGACAGAGACCGTGATGAGTTTGAATGCCCTTTCTGCGGAAACCGTTTTAATGCTCTTGTTTTCCACCGGGATGAACTGTTAGCGGAGGCCAGAAGGTTGGCACGAAGCGGAGATATAGGTCAGGCGCTGGAAAAATACGAATACCTGCTAAATCTCCTGCCTGATGATTTCGACATTAAGAATGAATATGCATGTGCCGTAGACGGCATTAAGTCTTCCAAAGCCCTGTCGATCGAGCTTCCGCAGGAACCCGATCTAGTGGTTACACACGAAAGGCTGCTTGCACTTCTTAAAAATGATAAGAGGTTCAGTCAAGGTCCGGGAGCGGATTACTTTGCAAAGCTCTGTGAGGTTCTTTCCCTTGAGGTTAAATACAAAGAGCTTTACGGGAAATACGAGAAGAGGCTTAAAGAGGCTGAAGAAGCGAAGGGCGGCAAAGATATACCGCTCAAATATATAGTTGCTGTATACGCTGTCGCGGGTGGAATTCTTGCCTTTGGCCGTTATGCTGAACTGAAAAAATATTTTACGGCTTTTGACATCCGTGCTGCCTGGCCGCTCTGGACATACTTCTCGATACTGGCGGTCCTGATCATCGTATGTGTTGCCATACACTTTATTTCAGCCTGGAAAAATACGGATCAGACCGCGCGTTACAACAAGTATAAAAAGAGCGATGAAGACTTTTACAATAACGAGATAGTGCCTGTTCTGGAGTCATATGGAAAAGGCGTTGATGAGCTCGAAAAGCTTAAGCCCGTTACAAATAAGGACGTAGCAGTTAATGGTGAAGATAAGGCCGCTGCCACGCAAGCGTCAAAAAGCACTTCTGATCTGCAAGAGCCGATTTCCTGTTCCAAGTGCGGCGGTGAGCTTATCCTTGATAACAAGAACAAGGTTTATATCTGCAGTCACTGCGGAGTTTCTTTTGATTATTCGATGTTTATCGGCACGCCCGTTTCGAAGGCTTTCAAGGAATTGGCAGACGGAGAATTCGATCTCGCAGATAATAGGTTTTTACGGTTTCTTGAAGAGAATCCGGATGACTTTGATGCTAACTTCGGCCGTATTCTCTGTGCCGGTAAATGGAGAAATCTGCGTGAGATAGAGCTTAACGATCAAGCGAAAGATATCGACTGGGATGAAATGAAAAAACGTGTGAATCAGGCGATCGAAAACAGTAATGGCCGCAACAAACGCTATTTTACGGCTTTTGAGGTGCTTCTGAATCCCATAAGAACATATTCCCGATTATCTGATAAGACTGATGAGGAGAGTAAGACAGCAGTTAAAGAGGCTGAAAATGATTTCAAAAACGAGTATCCCCGTTTTCTTTTGATGGATAAGAAATTCAGAAGAGCATAAGGTGTAAAGCATCGGAGATAATTCTATGTCACGAAAGAAGAAAATAACAAAACCAGTTGTACTGATAATAGTGACCGTTTTAATAGCCGTGTTGATCATCCCGTTTTTCAAATTGGGTTTTAAAGACGGCGGGAGTGATGCTTATCATCCTCTTATTCCGTGGTATGTATATATCAACTATCACCAGCTTCCTGATAACTATCCGCCGCATAGTACGGGAGATGAAACTGAGGAACCGGACTTTTCAAGTTATCCGCTCTATGTCGGAGGACACGGATTGATCCTTTTTGGCGCTGTCAGGGTAGATTTCGATAAGTATGAAGTATACCGTGACGGACATAAAGAAAAGATCAGCGGATTTAACGTAGGGCTTGGATAATTACCTCTCCGTCAGCGCCCGGAATATCCCTAATTATCTCGCCGACGTCAGGAACAGTAATGCGGCCTGACAGAGGGTTCTTTATGCTGATAACAGGTGTCGTGATCTCTGCTTCGACTTCAGATCTCTCAAAGGCCAGATCGCAGTCAATCATCTCGCAGTTGATGAGCTTTAAGCCCTTGCAGTAGCAGAGGGGCTGTGTGCCCTTTATCGTGCAGTTTATGAACGTCAGGTTCTCCGAATACCATGCTAAGTATTCGCCGTTGACGACGGAATCTCTGACGGTAACGTTTTTCGCGTGCCAGAAAGCGTCCTTGGTATTGAGGATGGAATTTGTGACTTCCACATTCTCGACATACTGGAAAGAATATTTGCCTGTGAGCCTGAAATTATCCATGACGATGTCAGAAGACCTCATGAGGAAGTATTCTGATTCGGCAGTCGTATCGGTCACCTTAAGGCCGTGGACCGACCAGCCGAACTCGGGCGAGATAATGCCTGAGGATGTGATCGTGACCTTGGAGCATTCGCGGAGAGCCTTGATGCCGTGGAGCTTTGAGCCGGAGATATCGATATGGTCCGAATACCACATGGAGGCCCTGCATTTATCGGTCATCTCGGAATTTCTGATCGTGAGCCCGTGAACGTGCCAGAAAGGGTATCTCAAGTTGAAGTAGGAGTCTTCTACAACGACGTCAGAGCTCTCTTTTAAAGCGCTCTCGCCGTCGGCGGGACCGTCAAATTTACAGTTCCTGACCATGATGCCGCAGCTCCCGTAAAGGGCGCGTTCGCTGTCCATTGTCTGGTTCTCAACTACCCGCATAAGCACCTCGAAAATCTTGATATGAATACGATACCAAATTGCGGTGAGGATTTGTGTCACGGGAATAACTTTTTTATCAGATGCTTTTTCGCATATGCAGGCGAAAATGTAGTAAAATAACTTAAGTTGCTTATGAATAACTAAAGTTAGTTCCTAACCGGAATGTGTTTAGAGACAGAGGTATTAGACATGAAGAATGAAGGCGCTATCGGCAAGTCAGCTGAAGATTATCTCGAGTCGATGATAATCCTCAAGGAGAAGAACGGCTATATCCGTTCAATTGATATTGCAACATTTTTAGGAGTAACCAAGCCCAGCGTCAGCAACGCCATGAAGCGTCTGCGCGAGGAAGGCTATATCGAGATGAACCGTTCCGGATTTATCACGGTCACGGAGAAGGGCATGGAGATCGCCGACAAGATCTATACACGTCACAAGAAGCTCACGGATTTCTTCATTGCGCTCGGCGTAACAGCGGAAGTTGCTGAGGATGATGCGTGCAAGATCGAGCATGATTTGAGCGACGAGACGTTCGAAGCCATCTGTGTTCACGTCGATAAATTCAATAAGGCCAATAAGTCAAAAAAGAAGTAATAATTTACAACTAACTGATATATACCCATCAAAGCGGTCTGATAAAATTACATTATCGAAAATTTGAACAAGAAGGAGATTAATCCTATGGCATGTTTTCTGGTTCCTACAACTGAAGCAATCGTTACAACAGTAATCAAGCACGCAGCAGACAAGAAAGGTTCTGACAACATCTTCATCAAGAAGATGAACTGGCTCAACACCATGCTCTGGGGCGGTTCAGCACTCCTTGCCTTTGAGCACGTCTGGCACGGCGAAGTAACACCGTGGTTCCCTTTCCTTACGGCAGCATCCAACGCTGCTGACGCTCAGGAGATGCTCCATGAGATGTTTACAAGCGGAGTTGCTATGGCTGTCCTTGTAACGCTCGCCTGGGTCGCAATGGTATTGATCTCACAGGCAGTTTCAAAGAAGAAAGCGCCTGCAGCCGCAAAAGCCAAGGCATAAGGAGGCTTTCATATGACATTACTTATCACTGTTTTCGCAGCTGTTATCACATCGATCCTCTGGTACAACTCCAAGGTCGACAGAAAGCTCGGCACACTTGCCCTTATGTATTGGGGTGCAAGCCTTATGTGGCTCGTTGATTCCGTTGTTGAGTATATCGAACTGGGCGCAGAGTTTTTCAACCAGGCTCCCGGGGACATGATCAACGATACATATCTCGGATTATCAGTAGTTGCTTTAGGCCTCGTTATCTGGTTCGTGATCCTTCTTATCAAGGATCCTGAGGGCAAAGTCAAGGCAATGCTCGCAAAGTAAAGATGGAAATAACATCAGACATCAGAAACAAAGAAAACGCTCTGGTTGAGCGGATCAAGGCCGCCGGGAAACTGGCGGTCGCTTTTTCAGGCGGCGTAGATTCCACATATCTTCTGTATAAGGCACACCAGGTGCTTGGCGATGACTGCATTGCGGTTACGGTAAGATCCCAGGTCCTTGCAGAAGATGATTTCAACAGGACAGTGGAATTCTGCAAAGAGATCGGCGCGAAGCAGGAGATCATCGATTTTGATGTATTCTCAGTCGACAAGTTTGCAGAAAATCCCCCTGACAGATGCTACTACTGCAAGAGTTATGATTTCGAAGGCATTAAAAGGGTGGCATCAGAGCATGGCATTACGGCAGTTGCAGACGGCAGCAATGTCGACGACACCGGCGATTACAGACCCGGCATGCGTGCCATGAAAGAATTAGGGATCATTAGCCTGTTAAAAGAATCAGGCCTTACAAAAAAAGATATCCGCGCCCTCTCGAAAGAAGCAGGCCTTGCCACCTGGGATATGCCCGCGGCAGCGTGCCTGGCATCGAGATTTGTTTACGGTGAGAGGATAACTGCGGAAGGCCTTAAAAGGGTTGAGTTATCGGAGAAGTTCATCAGAGATCTCGGCTTTTCCGGAATCCGCGTAAGAGTTCACGGCGATCTGGCAAGGATCGAAGCATCACCTGATGATATCGCTTTATTGTCTTACAGCCGAACCAGAAAAGAGATCACCGATGAACTTAAAAAGCTTGGTTTCAGATACGTCACGCTGGATATGCAGGGCTACCGTATGGGCAGCATGAATGAAGCATTGGAAATTAAAAAGGCTGATCAGTAATGAGCGATACAAAAGACATCTTGGATAAGGTCGCAAAAGGTGAGATGACTCCCGAAGAAGCAGAGCTTCAGCTTAAGATGAAGCCCTTTGTCGACCTGGGCTTTGCAAAGCCTGATCTCCACAGAGGAATGCGTCAGGGCGTTCCCGAGGTCATCTTCGGCCAGGGCAAGACATCTGAGCAGATTGATGCCATTACGAAGAGCCTCCTTGAGGCAGGGCAGAAGACCGTCCTTATCACGAGATTATCAGCTGATAAGGCATCAGCTCTTACGATTCCCGTCAAGTATTACGATGTCGCAAGGATAGGCGTCGCAGGCGTTATCCCTGAGCCTTCTGCAAAAGGCACGATAGTCATTGCCACAGGCGGCACATCGGATCTTCCTGTTGCTGAGGAAGCTGCAGTTACCGCTGAGCTTCTCGGCAATAAGGTTGAGCGTGTTTACGATGTCGGCGTGGCAGGCCTTCACAGGCTCCTTGCACATAAGGAAAAGCTCATGAGCGCAAGTGTTATCGTCGCAGTCGCAGGCATGGAAGGAGCCCTTGCAAGCGTTATCGGAGGCCTTGTCGACTGTCCCGTAATAGCTGTTCCGACAAGCGTCGGATACGGCGCATCTTTCGAAGGCCTGTCGGCGCTTTTAAGCATGCTCAATTCGTGCGCGAGCGGTGTCACGGTCGTTAATATCGACAACGGATTCGGTGCGGGCTACTCTGCCAGCATGATCAATCACATCGGAGGTTAACCCATGAAGACTCTTTATATCGAATGCAATATGGGCGCTGCAGGAGACATGCTCCTCGCATCTTTGGCTGAGCTTACGGGCGACGTAAAAGCGTGCGAAGACAAGCTTAATTCACTGGGCATTCCCGATGTTACATATGAATTCGAAAAGAGCGTCAAGTGCGGTATCGAAGGCACCCACGCGCACGTTGCAGTTCATGGTGTTGAAGAAGATGAGCACATGCATGAACATCACCATGAAGAGCATCATCACGAGCACACTCACGAGGAGCACGCACACACTCATGAACACGAACATCACGATCACGACCATCATCATGAGCACGAGCACGAGCACGAAGAACACCACCATCACCACACTCACATGAGTGATATCGAGAACATCATTAACGGACTTAACGTATCAGATAAGGTCAAGGCAGATGCTTTGGCAGTATACGGTCTTATCGCTGAGGCTGAGAGCAAGGCTCACGGCAAGCCCGTTACGGACATACATTTCCACGAAGTAGGCACGATGGATGCGGTCGCAGATATCGTCGGCGTATGTTATCTTTTGGAGCAGATCGGTGCAGGCAAGATCGTTGTATCACCTCTTGCAACGGGCTTTGGAAGCGTAAGGTGCGCGCACGGAATACTTCCTGTTCCTGCGCCCGCTACAGCTTCCATAATTGAAGGCATTCCCACATACAGCGGCAATATCGAAGGCGAGCTTCTTACACCCACAGGTGCAGCACTTCTTAAGCATTTCGCAGACAGCTTCGGGACAAGACCTGTCATGGCTATTGAGAAGACAGGCTACGGCATGGGCAAAAAGGATTTTGCAAAGGCAAACATGCTCCGCACATTTATCGGTGAAGCTGATAATGAGAGCGATAAAGTCGTTGAGATGAAGTTCAACGTTGATGACATGACCGGAGAAGAGATCGGTTATGCGACAAGCGTTCTGATGGACAACGGCGCACTGGATGTTTTTACGACATCCGTTTACATGAAGAAGAACCGTCCGGGTATCCTTTTCACGGTGCTCGTAAAGCTTGAAGATAAAGAGAAGTTTGCAAAGCTTATTTTCGAGAACACCACAACGATCGGGATCAGATATAACGAGATGGAGAGATTCAAGCTCAAAAGGCGCGAAGAGAAGGTCATGACCAAGTACGGCGAAGTCTCCGTGAAGGTATCGGAGGGCTTCGGCGTTACTAGGACTAAGCCCGAATTTGAAGACATCAAAGGAATTGCCGACAAGGAATAACGGAACTGTATAAGCAACTGGAGATATGAAAATGTCTGTGATTGTGAACTGCATAAACGAATTTTTCTTTATGCTGAGAATAATTGATGTTCCGACACTCTATATAGCAGGTTTTACATCTTGCTGGGTGATAGTTCTTTTATTGTTTTCCATGTTCGCGAAAAAGCAAAAGAAAGTCATTTTTATCATTCTTTCTTTTATTCCCGTAATCAACTTTGCAGTTTTTTATATTTTGAATTTTACAAAAGGAGCACCTCTTGAAGACCTTGTAAGAATGGGCTCATTTGGCGGAATTGCTTTGGCGTTTTGCGTCTTTTCATTGATCTATGCGAATAAAGAAAAGAAAAAGATACTCAAGATATTCAGCGGAATAATCGGCGTGGGAGTCATCGCCTGGTCAGCATTCTTTCTAATGTGTTTCTGCAATCATTTCTGTAATTTCAGTCATATGAGTTACAGCGGTTCAATGGCAGCCCTTATAGATGAGCTGGAAAAGAATTATATCCTGCGGGATTACAAAGAAATTGATTTTGATGCTCTGAGGCAGGAGTATATCCCGATGGCAGCTGAAGCTGAAAAGAATGGTGATGAAGTGGCTTTTGTGGCAGCCGTTAACAATCTGTGTTATGAGTTCCACGATATTCATGTTTCAATAGGAATTCCGGATGAAGAATTGCAAATCAAATATAGTGAATCTATGTCCGGTCTTAACTATGGATTCACCATGGTCAGACTGGATGACGGAAAGATAATCGCAATACGTGTTGATGATGAGTCAGATGCATATAAAAAAGGAATTTATGATGGATGTGAAATTACAGGATGGGATGGCGTAGAAATTAATGAGGCAATTTCAAAGGTCAGATGTCTTGCCTCAGGATCCTTTAATACTATGCCTGTATCTGAGAACGAAGATTTTTTCAAACCTATATATCTTTCGGGTATGGGTGGTGAAACAGTTTGCATAAGGTTTGTAGACAGTTATGGTAATGAAAAAGAAGTGACTGTTGAAAATGAAGGAAATAATGAAATACGACTGCTGCATTCTCTTGGTCCTTTTATGGATATTGGCTATGTTGAAGCCAGCAGAGAAGAATCAGAAGAGTATGCTCAGGCTGCCATGCTTGATGATCATTGCGGTTATCTCTGCATAATGTCGGAACAATTTAATGATTTCACGGATTATCCGGCAGAAATCAATGATGAATATCCGCAATTAAAGAAATATCTGATTACGAAAATAGAGAACCTTCGTTCGCAGGGAATGGACAGGCTGATACTTGATATTAGAGGAAATGAGGGTGGATATCAGGTTGTCAGCGATGAAATCATATCGTTGTTTTCGAAGGATGAGATTGTAACATATAAAGGTTTCTACAATGGAAAAAGCTTTATAAAGAGCACCGATATGGTCTATAAAACATCCGGCGATGGAAGGTACTCCGATATTCCGGTAGTTTTACTTGTTAATGCCGGTTGTGCTAGTGGGGGAGATATTATTGCATACAGATTATCATTCTGTCCCAATGTTACATTGATGGGTATTACTACAACAGCTGGAAGTGCGCAATCTACAGGTGGAGAGTGCATGCTAAGTAATAGTATTGTTAAGGTTTATTATCCAGTTATTGCTTCACTTGATGAAGAAGGGAAAGTTCTTATAGATAGCGGAAAGGACAGGACAGGTTCAATTCAACTGGATGTAAAGATTCCTTTTGATTATGAGGCAGCATATCATATGTTTTATAATGACTATGAGAATTACAGCGAATACGATTACGTTATCGATTATGAAGCTGAATATGCCAGACGCTATTTGAACAAAAAACAGATCATCATGTAATACTGGTGATACATCTTTCTCGTATGATGTGGATGTAACCAAGGAGGCATTTTATGTCATACAGGATTTTGATAGTTGAAGATACATTAGATCTTTTGGATGCCATAAGCGTTTTCTATCGCGAGGAAGGCGCAGGATCCCGGGGTACGTACTCCGGGTTCTTTACTGATATAATCTGTAGTAGAGTTTTGCACAATAAGGCATGTCTGATCAAGGAAAAACGGGACGTATGAGCACTAAAGAGATCAACATAAAAACAGTGATCGCTGTCTTATTACTGATAGTTGATGTTCTCGCTATTTGCGGGTTTGTTTATCTCCGCATAGAAAATGAACTGCATCATTACGGAATATTAATCCAAAGACCCGATGATATGCAGCTGACCTTGAACAAAGACATTACCAAGACTTTACGCGATAAGACAGTTACGGTTCCGGCAGGAACGGTTGTTAAGCCGAACCACATCTCACTTGATGGAGTTGCTTTTAGTTATTCGGATGAATTTGCTTCATTCCGTGCTTCATATGAGGATTTTGAAGAACAGGCTCAGCTTGAAGAACTGAGAGCGGAGGCGGAGCAGATCTATAACAAAGACCGCGAAATGGTCATCAAAAAGAACATAGGCCCGGGAATAGCGACGATCCTGTGCGGCATTTTGATATGCGCTCTTGTTACGTTTTTCCTGGTAAAGATTAAATGGTATGTTTTACTGTATGTCATCCAGATCTTGTTTATTCCCGTGCTGTATTTTGTACTAAGCACCATGTTGTGTCATTAAGTTTATGAGGAAACCGAAATGAGTTATATATCCGAAATAAGAAAACTTGTAGGTCACAGGCCGATAATGTCTGCAGCTGTTGTCTGCATCCTCTACGATGAGGAAAAGGGACTCCTGTTTGAGAAGAGGACTGACACCGGTGAGTGGTGTGTTCCGGGAGGCGCTCTGGAACTTGGTGAAGAACCTGAGGATGGCCTTTTCAGGGAAGTTAAGGAAGAGACAAATCTTGATATTGAAGATCCTGTTTTCTTTACAGTTAAATCAAATGTTCATCTTGTCTATCCCAACCACGACGAAGTGTATTATACGGATCTGGTGTATATCGTTACGAAGTACAGCGGCGAGCTCTTCCATGATGAGGAGAGTGTTGACTTAAGGTGGTTTGGTATCGATGAGCTTCCCGATAATATCATGCCGACTCAGACCGGATATCTGGAGGAATTTATCAGGCGCATTAAGACTTAAGAAACAAGGCCGCCTTCCATACAGAAGACAGCCTGTTTTTCTATTCCGGTTATCCCGATATTACTTCTTTGTAAACTCCATATCGTCAATTACGATCTTCGCGATATTGTCCGTATCGGCAAGACGGTTGAAGAATGCGGTAAGACCATGATCTGATTCGCAAATATAGCCGACGTTTTCGGTATCAGCAGCGTAGACCAGATACTCAGTACCGTCCTTGTAAACGATCTTTATAGTCGGCCTGGGCCATGTGAATCCCTCGCGCAAAGATGCCTTTGTACTGCCTCTGACATCCCACTCCATTGCAATAGGCGAGATC
>JAEFBA010000134.1 GCA_016292145.1 Saccharofermentans sp. | reverse complement strand
CATCTTCACTACTTGGCAAGCAATGCATATTCGTAAGATTCCTCCGAATATGCGCTTGCATGTTGGGATTCCCAAACCCTTTGATCACACTTCGTGTGGCTGCGCGTTTCTGCGAAACGCTTAATGATGAGCAGTCGCTCCAGCTGATTTTTCAAAACTCACACATTCTGTTTCTGGTAAATACTGGCGTTTTGGGATATAATCGATGCACTAAAAAGAAAGGAGGACTGCCATGGCAGAAAGAAGAAAACTGAAGGTCTACAACACCAGCGGAAAGAACTATGTTCCAACTCCCACTATCATCCTGAAGGGCCAATGGTTGAAGCAGTACGGCTTCGACAAGCACACACCGATCCAGGTCTCATGTGAAGAAGGTAAGCTGATCATCGAACCGCGTGAACCTGATCCCGAGCCAAAGGATGAATCCATCGAGAACTTCATCTCGTCATTATCTGGGAAACAGCTCAGAGTCCTGGAGAGATCTCTCCAAAATCGCCACAGATAACTGAATAAGAAATGTAGGAGAAGACCAGTTGTCGTACTGGCCTTCTTTTTGTGTCCCACCTTTATGATCAATGCGTTTTTTCTCTTTGGCGGATGCGCTGTTCCTCCGCTTTTTCAGCTTCGTACAGAGAGTCAATATTCATTTTTGCAATCACCAATTCCTGCGCTTCTTCCTTTATCATCCGGTACTCTGCATATGCCTGCTTCTTTTCCGTGAGTATCCTTGCGTACTCAGCAGACAATTCCTTGACCTTCGGAATCTTCCGGACTTCCAATTCATCAAAAGCCTGCTTGGCCGCTTTATGCAAAGTGAGTTCTTCCCGATGAGCCTCAAAGAACTTTTTACTGTAACCGGCTTTACGGTACTCTTCATACGTGGAGCGAGTTTTGGAATAATTGATGATATGCTTTTTGAGAGAAGCGATTTCTGTCAGCCGGGCTTCCGACGTTTTAATGGAAGCCAGCAGCTCATCCCGCTTCGCTGTTTTCTCATCAGTCAATGCCTGCAGCTGATCCAGACTGCTGATCTTATTATCACGCAGAAACAGCAGTGTCTTGGACATCTGCTTCAGGTTATAAACCGTAGCCCACCGGGTATAACCTGGACCTTTTTCTTTCATTTTGGCCTGGATGTCTATGATGAGATTTACGGATCTCTGGCGTCGATGGAATACCGGAGTTTTGATTTCATGCTGCCTCTCGCCGGAGATAACTGCGCGGATATCAGCTTCCGTATATCCGTCACCGAGTGAAGACAAGCGAACGAAGCGTTGCTGGTTTTTGCCTTTTACCGCTATTCTTGCCCCTTGCTTCACCTCATATCCGGTGCTTTCCATGAAGGACAGAAATTCGGAAAAGTCTTTCGGCTTCCTTTGAAGCGCCGCATCAATATCTGAGCATATGACTGTCCGGATGCTTTCGCGTTTTGGATACTCCGTTCTTTTTTCGCGTTCAGAATACGGAACCGGAGCAATAACGGAAAGTCCATTTTCCAGACACACCAAATCACTGACCCGCTGAAGAGCGATACTGGAAAGCCAGAAGTTCCTGAACTTTTTTGTTCCGTCTATACTGGTGGCATTGAAAACGATGTGATTATGAATATGTGCCCGGTCTGTGTGAGTAGCCACGATGAAAGAATACCTGCCCTTGGTAAACCGCATCGCCAGTTCATGTCCCAGGCGATTCGCTTCTTCCGGCGTTACCTCTCCGGGCTTAAAAGACTGGCGAATCTGGTAGGCAATCACTTTGTCATTTCTGCTTCCGCCAGTGATCTGGTGGTAGAGTCTTTTCTGAAGCATAAATTCCTCGTCTACTGTAAATGGGTCGCAGTGATAAGCTGTGACCAGTTCTCCCTTTTCTGTTTTCTCTGGATTCTTGGCATAATCCGTTCTGTCGCTGAGGCTTTGAGCCACAGTACGACCCTTGTTTGCATGCAGAGGTATTAATCTCGTTGCTGCCATTTGGTTTCCTCCTGAAAAATAAAAAAGCCCGGAACCACACCGGATCAATCCGATGCAGTTCCGGTTCGTTTGCTCCTACTGAATAGTCGAAAGTCTTGCTAAGATCTCCTTGGCCAGCTCCCAGATCTCATCTTGTCTTGCTTGCATTGAAGCAATGTCGGCTCCATAAGGAGACCCGGTGGCATTGACTTTTTTAGCGATCTGGTTCAGGCTGTTGCTGCTATGCCTGAGAAGAGAAACCATCTCAGTGATCTCTTCCATATCCAGCTTAACGATATAGCCGTCCAGAGCCATTTTCCGAAAATAAGCACTGCGGCTTCTGACGCCTGCTTCAGCCATCCGCTCATGGATCCTTTTGACCTCATCAAGAGTAAAGTATGCATGCAGGTCCTGACTTCTGGAAATCATACATGCTCCCTTTCTTCCGGATGACGAAGAATGTGAGGACGGTGTTTTGCCTTCTCGATCTGTTCCGCACGTTCGCGCTGGGCTTTCAGCTGCTCCAGAACAGAATCCCTTGCAGCTGTCTGCTCGGATTGTCTGGCCTGGGCTCTGAGTGCTTCTGCAGGATCCGGCTGAGGCATGTTGTTGATGATTCCGTCAAAGTTGTTGTCGTTCTGCTCCACCGCATCCTCCACGGCACGAAGTGCTGCTCTCTGCGGATCTCGTTCCGGGAATCTCTCCGGATGCAGGATGATCTCCACGCGGTCAGAGACCTGCGGATCATCAAATAC